>NZ_JAHQUN010000013.1:0-118227 GCF_019052485.1 Bacteroides sp. MSK.20.82 | reverse complement strand
CTTACTTTCCGGAAAGGAAGCTTATCACTTCCATGAAAGGCAAGGATTGCACTCATACTGCTCCTGTAAATATGGGCGGTCCCATAATTCCCACTTTCCCGTAGCCCATCGGCTACTTCCTTCATAAACGAAATTAAATTCCCCATTTTCTACTGATTTAAATAATACTCAAAAGATACGTCCGTAGAGAAAGCCGTTCCCTTACCCACTCTGCTTTCCCCAGTGTTCTTTGTTTTTCTATTCTCTAAATACTAATAAGACAAAGATAGAAATAAATTTGTTCGGTGACCGAACCGTTTCATAAATCTGTTTTATAAAGGAAAATAAGTGACTTATACTTATTTTTCATACTTTTGTATGCAACAAAGAAGTAAACATGGAACAATCGAAGAATAAACGTGCACGCCGTACCCGCGCCGAACTGGAAGCGGACGTGTTTGATGCCATCCGGCAGTTAGCAAGTGAAAAAGGTCTGGCGCAAATTACCTTTACGGATATTATGCAAAGAGCCGACATACAAATGTCCGTCCTGCTCAATAACTATAAGAATATTGAGCGGTTGCTGGATAAGTACGCATACATCTCTGATTATTGGCTACACGATTTATTCGATGAAGAACACCCTACAGACAAAGCCAACGAGGACATCATGAAAAGCACCTTAAAGGCTTTGGCAAATTACTTATATGACAATACCGATATGCAGCACTTGCTAGTGTGGGAACTCGAAGCAGACAATTCGACCACAAGACGTATGGCACGAAGCAGGGAAAAGCATTATAAAGTGGCTATAGAAGAATACAAAAATTTGTTTGAAGGAACGGGTATCCCAATTGATATAATAGCGGGACTTCTTACTGCCGGAACATACTACCTGATATTACACCGTAAGCGTTCCACATTTTTTAGTGTGGATTATCAGCGGAAGGAAAATCGGGAACGCTTGTACAGTACACTTGAGTATCTTTCCGGTCTGGTGTTCTCCGCGCTCAAAGAGCACAACCAAACCATAGAGATAGCCCGCAATTTCAAGCAGAAAGGTATAGCGGATGATGTGATAGCAGAATGCACGGGTTTGTCTGTCGATGTGGTGAAAGGGCTTTAGATTGATCATTTGTCAAGTTTTCATACGGAGACAAAGGACAGTCCATCCGCCTTAACCAAACAAGCGAAGAACTACATTATTAGAAATTAAACGTTTTGAGCAGTTATAAGACAGATACCGCTGTACTGCTATCTGATTAATACATAGCATAATACAAGTTGCTATATTCTCAAAGTATTCTCATGCCTTTGAGAAAAAATTCTCACCACAGTGAGAAAAAGTTCTCATGCCTTTGAGAATTATTTCTCAATGCGATGAGAAAATGTTCTCACGGGCATGAGAATAAAAGCATTTATACTAACCTGCCAACGGTTAACTGCCTTTCTGCTTATCTCCGGATTTAATACACCCTCTTCCTTTCATACACAAACATTGAATTTATCCAGTTTCAGGTGTTCGTCAATATACCGAATGCCGTCCACCTCAAAAAGTCCTCGTAAGAGAGTATGGTTCAGCGCCTGCTGAACAACATACGGAGTACCTTGCAGGCAACTCTGATAAATAACCTCCTGCAAATCTGCCGCAAAGCGATCCGGATCGACTCCCGGAAGCAGGTAACCACAGATTTTACAATGCGTCAGTACGTCGATAAACTGCTGCAACCAGAAGGCCTCTTCCCGTTTGAAGGAAGCGCTGTAATCTTCGTTCGCGGCGATATCCAGCAATAAAGTCTTTCCTAACGAATGCAATAGCGTGAGATACCCGTTCACTGTGGCAAAAAGCACCTGCATACACGAACTGTCCATCCGCATCTGACTTTGTTTCAGACAACTTCTGATCCCGTTGGTGAAATCAGAAAGACAGATGCGGAACAGACAAGTCTTACTGGGGAACAGCTTGTAAAGCGTACGCTTCGACATCTTCATCCCCTTGGCTATGTCATCCATGGTCAGTCCGTCAGCACCGTGCAGATACATCTCGTGTTTGGTGTATTCGATTATCTGACACCGTACTTTTTCAGGATTCATACTATCCTCCTACATCCGGCCTCCGCCCAAAGCCTGATACAGTGTAATCACGCCCTGGATTTCGGTAAAGCGATTGGCTACCTGTGAAAGTCTGGCGTTCAGCAATGTCTGCTGTGCGGTCAGTACTTCCAGATAAGTAGTATTATTACTATGTTCCATCAACAGACTAGTGCTTCTGGCAGCAGTCTGCAAAGAGGTGATCTGCTTATCGTAGAAAGCGGATTTCTCACGGGCCGTCTGATATTGCACCAGTGCCTCGTTTACTTCCACACCTGCGTTCAGCAATGTCTGTTCAAAGCTGAGGCGGGCTTCTTCCTGCTGTGCCTTCGCTATTTTCAGCTGGGCGATATTCACTCCCTTGTTAAATAAAGGTTGCGTCAGTGAAGCTACGGCAGAAGCAACGAATTTGCCCGGATTGATAATCATGCTACCGGCACTGTTTGTCCATCCGGCACTCCCGCTCAGCGTGATGGAAGGATAGAAAGCAGCACGGGCAGCATTCGTCGTATAGAATGCCTGCGCTAAAGAGAACTCCGCGCTACGTACATCCGGACGGTTGGAAAGCATCTGCAAAGGAATCCCTACGGAGAAGTCTTCCGGCAACTGCTGGTTTTCCAGTTTGCCGCGTTGTATCTTGTGAGGTGTTTCCGCCAGCAACAAAGCCATTGAGTTCTCCGTCTGATTGATTTGTTCTTTCAGGTCGAGCACTGCCGTACATATATTATAATAGGTGGCTTCCGTCTGAGCCAGTCCGGCTTCGGTCATCATACCGGCCTTCTTCATGGCACGGGCTGTCCGCACGCTCTCTTTCCATGCCGCTTCGGTGGACACGGAAATCTCATATTGAGCGTCGAGCATCAACAAGGTATAATAAGTATTTGCCACGGCAGACACCAATTGCGTCTTCACCGCCTGTTCATACTCCTTGCTCTGCTCATAGGCCGCTTTTGCCCGACGTTTGGCCGTGGTCACCTTTCCGAAGATATCCAGTTCCCACGAGGCAGTCACCGGCAATGAGTAGGTCTGAGTCGCTTTGCCACGGTCGAAGCTGCTCACAGCTCCTTCCGGTGCGAGAAACAAAGAGGGCAGATAAGAAAGCTTGGACGTCAGCAACGAAGCCTCCGCTTCTTTCACACGGAGATGCGCTGTCTGCATATCCGTATTCCGTACCAAAGCCGAATCGATCAAATTCTGCAAATACGAGTCAGTAAAGACCTCTCTCCACGAGAGATTACCGAAGTTCGCCGTATCGGCGGAAGCGACGGTTTCGCTTCCATAAAGTCCTTCGGGGACCTCCGATACAGGTTTGTATTTATTGTAGATACCGCAACTGCTCAACACGAGCGTTGCTGCGGATAAGATTAATATTTTCTTCATCATCAATTATTTTTTTCCTGCTTTAGATTTTTCTTCTTCACTCACCTTGATTTCTTCCTCGATCTGCCAGTCTTCCGTAGGTCTGCTCTGCACCGGGCGTAAGCGTTCCTGCAACCACTGGAAAGCGATAAACAAAGTAGGCACGATGAAAAGTAATGCCAGCGTACCGATCGTCATACCACCGACTACACCCGTACCCAGCGAACGGTTACCATTGGCTCCTACACCACTGGACAACATCAATGGGAACAGACCGAAGATCATCGTCAATGCTGTCATCAGAATCGGACGCAGACGGGCTTTGGCTGCACTTACCGCAGAAGCGATCAGTCCCATGCCTGCCTTACGGCGTTCGGCAGCGTATTCGGTCAACAGGATGGCTGTCTTTGCCAACAGACCGATCAACATAATCAAACCTGTCTGCAAGTAAATGTTATTCTCCAGTCCGAACATCCATGCGAAGAGGAAACTTCCCATCAATCCGCAAGGCACACTCAGAAGCACGGCGAACGGAATGATAAAGCTCTCGTACAATGCACTCAGAATCAGATAAATCATCAGGAAGCAGATACCAAAGATGATCATAGTCGTACCGCTTTGCTGATTTTCCTCACGGGTGATGCCTCCGTAATCATAGCCATATCCCTTGGGAAGAGCCTGTACGGCTGTTTCCTGTACGGCCTTGATAGCATCTCCCGTACTATATCCGTCTGCCGGCATCGCATTCACGGCGATGGAATTGTACATATTGAAACGGCTCAGCGACTCTGCGCCGTAGCTGCGTGTCAACGTTACGAACTGGCTCAGCGGAGCCATCTCTCCGTTCGACATACGTACGAAAGCATTGTCCAGTGAAGTTTCGTCCAGACGGAATTTCGGGTCTGCCTGAATCATGACTCTGTATACTTTAGAGAAACGGTTGAAGTTGGACACATACTGACCGCCATAATAACCGGACAGTGTGCTCAATACCGCATCCGGTGTAATGCCTGCGCGTTTACACTTGGCTGCATCCACCTCTACCGTCCACTGCGGATAGCGCACGTCGAACGTAGAATATGCCATCGCAATTTCCGGACGCTGGTTCAATGCTCCCAGATATTGCTGGGTAGTGGTAAAGAATTCGTTGATATCACCGCCCATCTTATCCTGCATATGGAGTTCCAGCGCATTACCCATACCGTAACCCGGAATCATACCCGGCGAAATAGCGAAGACACTGGCATCCTTGATATCGGCCGTACGACCGTACACCTGACCGATGACTGCCTGTACATTATCTTCGTCATTCGGACGTTCGTCCCACGGTTTCAGCTTCAGAATCAACATACCGAACGAGCTTCCCTGTCCTGCCAGCAATCCGTAGCCGGCCACTTTCTGCACGTGCTTAATCTGCGGAATATCCATCAGACGCTTTTCGATGCGTTCCATCACTTCGTCGGTCGTAGTCAGCGAACTACCGGCCGCCGTACTTACATTGACGAATACCACACCCTGGTCTTCGTCCGGCACCAGACTGGTCTTTGTCGTATTCATCAGGAATACAAGCAACACTACGGAGCAAACGAGCAGCGACCATGCCAGCCATCTGCGTTTGATAAAGATCAGCACCACATTCTTGTATTTCTCTATCAGAATATCGAAAGCCAAATTGAATGCTTTACGGAAACGTGCCGCAAAGTTATTCTTCTGCGTACCGTCTTCATTGATATAGGGTTTCAGCAGCAAGGCACACAATGCCGGACTCAGTGTCAACGCATTAATAGCGGAAATACCAACGGCAACCGCCATCGTCAGACCAAACTGGGTATAGAACGTACCGGAAGTACCGCCCATGAAGGATACCGGAATAAATACTGCCATAAACACCAGCGAAGAGGTGATAACAGCATTACTGATACCTTTCATTGCATCGATACTTGCCATATAGGACGACCTGTATCCCACGTCGAAGCGTGCCTGCACCGCCTCGACGACAATAATGGCGTCGTCCACCACCGTACCGATGACGAGCACGAGCGCAAACAGCGTGAGCAGATTGATACTGAATCCTGCCACCGCCATGAAAGCAAACGTACCGATGAGCGAAACAATGACTCCCACCAAAGGAATCAGCGTAGAACGAAAGTCCTGCAAGAACACATATACCACCAGAATCACCAGGATAATCGCCTCGATCAACGTCTTCACCACCTCATGGATAGAAGCGAACAGAAAGTCGTTCGAGCTCATCATCTGTGTCAGTTCCACTCCTTTCGGGAGGTCTTTACGGGCTTCTTCAAGGAATTTATCAATGTTCTGGTTTACTTCGGTCGCATTGGAGCCCGCCGTCTGAAACACCATGCACGAAACGCCCGGATGACCGTCCATTCCACCGTGATAAGCATAGCTATCCTGTCCCAACTGTATCTCGGCGATGTCTTTCAACTTCAGGACCTCACCATTGTCCGTAGAACGAATGACAATATCTCCAAATTCTTCCGGAGTGATCAGACGTCCTTTATATTTCATTGTATACTGATAGGTTTCGTTCGAGTTTTCACCGAATGAACCGGTGGCCGATTCGATATTCTGTTCGGCAAGCACACCGGTGATATCCGATGGAATCAGTTTGTACTGGGCCATCACGTCCGGCTTCATCCATACACGCATGCTATATTCACCTCCCATAATCATCAGGTCGCCTACACCCGAGATACGCAGAATCTCCGGTTTCAGATTGATACTGATATAGTTGGAAAGGAAGTTTTCATCGTAGCTATCGTCCGGACTGGAAAGCGAGAACATCTGCAGGATACTTGTCTGACGTTTGGAAGTAGTCACACCGACCTGCGTTACTTCTGCCGGAAGCTGTCCCGTCGCTCTCGACACGCGGTTCTGTACGTTGACCGCTGCCATGTCCGGGTCTGTTCCCTGCTTGAAGTACACGGTGATACTCACTGTACCGGCATTGGTGGCGCTGGAAGTCATGTAAGTCATGTCTTCCACACCATTGATCGCTTCTTCCAAAGGAGCAATCACACTCTTCTGCAAAGTTTCCGCACTGGCGCCATAATAGGTGGTACTCACCATAATGGTCGGCGGAGCAATATCGGGATATTGTTCGACGGGCAGACTGAACAGCCCGATGATACCCACAACGACAATCGTAATAGAGATGACTGCCGATAATACGGGGCGTTCAATAAAGGTTCTTAAATTCATGGATCGATTCCTCCTTTGTTTAATTTTCAGTAGTTGTCGTAGATGCCTGAGCAGTCTTTGCCTTAATCGGAGTACCTTCACGAAGCAATCCTACGCCTTCCGCCACAATCACATCGCCCGGAGCCAGTCCTTCATCCACGATAAATTCGCGGCCGCCGTTCACACGGGTCACCTGCACCAAGGCAGATTGCGCTTTACCGTCTACTACCTTATATACATATCTCTTATCCTGTATTTCGAACGTAGCTCCCTGCGGAATCACCAAAGCTCCCGTTTTCTGTACCGGAATCACTACGTTACCCGCACCGCCGCTGTGCAGCAGTCCGTCCTTATTAGGGAAAACGGCACGCAGGCTGACAGTACCCGTCGAACGGTCAATGACTCCGCTGATAGACTCGATCTGTCCCTGTTCGGGATAAGCCGATTTATCGTTCAGCTGCAAGTCGATGGCGGGCATACTTTTCAGCGCCTCGTCTTTAGAGCCATACTGGCGAATCAGCCCCAGCAACTGGTTTTCCGTCATTGAGAAGTAGACGTACATGTCCGAATTGTCGGAAACGGTGGTCAGCGGTTCGGGAATGCTGGAACTCACCAACGCACCTACGCGATAAGGCAATGTACCTACCACTCCGTCTGCCGGACTCTTCACTACCGTATAAGAAAGGTTATTACGGGCGCTCACTTCTTGTGCCTTGGCCTGTGCCAGTTGGGCTTTGGCAGCCAGAAGAGAATTTTTTGCCGTACTCAGATCGAAAGCGGAAACTACATTCTCCTTATACAGTTCCTCTTTGCTGTCGTAAGTCAGCTGTGCCGTTGCCAGAGACGCTTTGGCTGACTCTACATTCGCCACTGCCGTCTGCAGGGCTGCCTCATACGGCACTTGGTCGATGATGAACAGCGTCTGTCCGCTCTTCACCCGCTGTCCTTCGGTGACACTGACTTTTGTCAGCGTACCGCCTACCTGTGGATAAATATCGATGTCCTGACGTCCGCGGATGGTCGCCGAATAGGCACTCGAAATCATCCGGTCGGTCGGAGAAACGGTCATTACTTCATATCCTGTTTCCATTTGTGTGGGTGGAGCTTGCTTACAACCTACAGCAGCAACCAGACAACCGAGCAACAATAGCCCTTGCTTCATTTTACATACCTTTTTACTCATTGTGTTACCTATTAAAATTTTTGATCGCGGCAAAGGTAGACTCTTTTCACCACAGAAAACTGGTCATAGTGTTTAGAGTTTTGTTCATTTTCGGAACAATATGAGCGATATTTAGTGAAAAAGTCCTATTTTTGCCCACTAAATAAGAATAGTTATGATACAGAGAAACTCTACCCTTGCCGTTCTCCGGGAATCATTTGTTGCCGGAAGCGATGAGAATTTGTCACCTATCATGCATCACCTCTGGAAAATGGAAGGGGGTGCCATCTATTTCTGCCGCAGTGGATGGGCACACGTCACCATCGATCTGAAAGAGTACGAAATCGTCAAAAACACTCAGGTGGTACTGCTGCCGGGAAGCATTATCCGTATCAATGGCAGCAGCAGTGACTTCACAGCCTCCTTTTTCGGATTTCCCAAAGATATGTTTCGGGAAGCCTGCCTGCGGTTAGAACCGACCTTTTTCCGCTTTATGAAGGAAAGACCGTGCTATGTGCTTCCCGATAAGGATACCGGAGCAATCAACGGATTGATACAGGCGGCAACTGCTATTTATAATGACCGCGAGAACCGCTTCCGCAACCAGATAGCCAAGAATCATCTCCAATCCTTCATGCTGGATATTTACGATAAATGCTACCGCTACTTCGACAAACAGGAAATAGAAGGGGGAAGCCGGCAGGACGAAATCTTCAAGAAGTTTGTCGCATTGGTGCACGAAAACTGCATTTCACAACGGGAAGTTAACTTCTACGCCAACGAGCTTTGTATTTCGACCAAATACCTGACAGGCATCTGCCGCAGTGTGACCGGAGATTCTGCCAAAAAGATCATTGATGATTTCGCCATTCTAGAGATCAAAGTACTGCTCCAGTCTACGGAGCTGACAATGCAGGATATAGCCGACCGGCTCGGTTTCCCGGACCAGTCGTATTTAGGAAGATATTTCAAACGGCATGAAGGAATGTCGCCTAGAGAATATCAAAACAGATATGTTATATAGCAATCAGAAAAAAGAAATAACCATTATACATTAAGGAGTACAGAGACCCGGATAGCAACCATAAGTTTGTGCAAAATCAGTCATTTTGCTATAAAATTAATAGAAATTATCATCTAAAGACAACAATGTATAACTTTTATTCCTACATTTGCAGCCAAATGATAACTTATTAATAAAAATACCAATACCATGGCTAAAATAACCAAAGAAGCCGCTTTGCTCTACCATTCACAGGGCAAACCCGGTAAGATCGAGGTAGTTCCTACCAAACCTTACAGTACACAAACTGATTTATCACTTGCATACTCTCCCGGCGTGGCAGAGCCTTGCCTCGAAATAGAGAAGAATCCGCAGGACGCTTACAAATACACAGCCAAAGGCAACCTGGTAGCTGTTATTTCTAACGGTACAGCCGTACTCGGACTGGGTGACATAGGCGCACTGAGCGGCAAACCGGTGATGGAAGGCAAAGGTCTGCTTTTCAAAATCTACGCAGGAATCGACGTGTTCGATATCGAAGTGGACGAAAAAGACCCGGAGAAATTCATCGCTGCCGTAAAAGCAATCGCTCCTACTTTCGGCGGTATCAATCTGGAAGACATCAAAGCTCCCGAATGTTTCGAAATCGAACGCCGTCTGAAAGAAGAACTTGACATCCCTGTGATGCACGACGACCAGCACGGAACCGCTATCATCTCCAGCGCCGGACTGGTAAATGCCCTGCAAGTGGCCGGAAAGAAAATAGAGGATGTGAAAATCGTCGTAAACGGTGCCGGAGCATCTGCCGTATCCTGTACCAAATTATATGTATCACTGGGGGCACGCCTCGAAAATATCGTCATGCTGGACAGCAAAGGCGTTATCAGCAAGACACGTACCGACCTCAACGAACAGAAGAGATATTTTGCCACCGACCGCACGGATATCCACACACTGGAAGAAGCGATCAAAGGCGCCGATGTATTCCTCGGCTTGTCCAAAGGTAACGTACTGAGTCAGGACATGGTGCGCAGCATGGCTCCCATGCCGATCGTATTCGCACTGGCAAACCCGACACCGGAAATCTCTTACGAAGATGCAATGAGCGCCCGCCCCGACGTACTGATGGCAACCGGACGTTCCGACTATCCGAACCAGATCAACAACGTAATCGGCTTCCCGTACATCTTCCGCGGCGCACTCGATACACAGGCCAAAGCGATCAACGAAGAAATGAAAATCGCAGCAGTACACGCTATCGCCAATCTGGCAAAACAGCCTGTACCTGATGTAGTGAACACAGCATACCACGTCAACAACCTCTCTTTCGGTCCGGAATACTTCATCCCGAAACCGGTAGACCCGCGCCTCATCACCGAAGTTTCCTGTGCCGTAGCCAAAGCAGCCATGGAAAGCGGAGTGGCACGCACGGAAATCAAAGACTGGGACGCTTACTGCGTGCATCTGCGCGAACTGATGGGATACGAATCCAAACTGACCCGCCAGCTTTATGACACCGCCCGCCGCAACCCGCAACGTGTCGTATTTGCCGAAGGCATCCATCCCAACATGCTGAAAGCCGCCGTCGAAGCAAAAGCCGAAGGCATCTGCCATCCTATCTTATTAGGAAACGACGAAGCAATCGGCAAACTGGCCGAAGAACTCGACCTGAGCCTGGAAGGCATCGAAATCGTCAATCTCCGCCATCCGGACGAGTCGGAACGCCGCGAACGCTACTCACGCATCCTTGCCGAAAAACGTGCCCGCGAAGGCTTTACATACGAAGAAGCCAACGACAAGATGTTCGAACGCAACTACTTCGGTATGATGATGGTAGAAACCGGAGATGCAGACGCATTTATCACCGGACTCTATACCAGATACAGCAACACCATCAAAGTTGCCAAAGAAGTGATCGGCATCCAGCCCGGATTCAACCATTTCGGAACAATGCACATTCTTAATTCGAAGAAGGGTACTTACTTCCTGGCAGATACGCTGATCAACCGTCATCCGGATACGGAAACTCTGATTGACATCGCCAAACTGGCTGACAAGACAGTCCGTTTCTTCAACCATACACCGGTCATCTCGATGCTGTCGTACTCCAACTTCGGTGCCGATACCTCCGGCAGCCCTGTCAAAGTGCACGGAGCAGTGAACTATATGCAGAAGGAATATCCGGAACTCGCCATCGATGGTGAAATGCAGGTGAACTTTGCCATGAACCGCGAACTGCGTGACGCCAAGTATCCGTTCACCCGCCTGAAAGGTAAAGACGTGAATACGCTGATCTTCCCGAACCTGAGCTCCGCCAACGCAGGATACAAACTGCTGCAGGCAATGGACCCCGATACGGAATTCATCGGCCCTATCCAGATGGGACTGAACAAGCCTATCCATTTCACTGACTTTGAAAGTTCTGTCCGCGACATCGTGAACATCACAGCCGTAGCCGTGATCGACGCCATCGTAGTGAAGAAGAAAAACGAAAGCCGATGAGAAGACCGTTATCAAAATCACAAATAGTTTGCGTCAGCCTGCTTTGGCTGGCGCTTTGCTATTTAGTTCTCACAAAAGCCGAACGTATTGACGGTATGACGATAGTAATGCTTATCATTTCGGCAGCGTTAGTCTTTATTCCTGTCTATAAGTCGATGAAAAAGAATAAATAAATATCTTTTTTCTGAGTTTTAATGCAATAAAATATCAAATTTGATGTTTTATTGCATTTTTCTTTATAAAATGTTTGCTAGTTCAATTTTTATCTTTACTTTTGCAACCGCATAAAAGAAATAGGTAATCGAAATTTAATCAACCAATAAAAGAAAAAAAGATTATGAATGCAGCAAAGGTATTAGACGATCTGAAAAGACGGTTCCCCAACGAACCGGAGTATCATCAGGCAGTAGAAGAAGTACTTTCTACTATTGAAGAAGAATACAACAAACACCCGGAGTTTGACAAAGCAAACTTAATCGAACGCTTGTGTATTCCTGATAGAGTATTTCAGTTCCGTGTAACTTGGATGGACGACAAAGGTAATATTCAGACAAACATGGGTTACCGTGTTCAGCACAACAACGCTATCGGCCCGTACAAAGGCGGTATCCGTTTCCACGCATCTGTAAACCTTTCCATCCTGAAATTCCTTGCCTTTGAGCAGACATTCAAAAACTCACTGACTACGCTGCCTATGGGTGGTGGTAAGGGTGGTTCCGACTTCTCTCCACGTGGTAAGTCAAACGCTGAAGTAATGCGTTTCGTACAGGCATTCATGCTGGAACTGTGGCGTCACATCGGTCCCGAAACTGACGTACCTGCAGGTGATATCGGTGTAGGTGGCCGCGAAGTAGGTTTCATGTTCGGTATGTACAAGAAGCTGGCTCACGAATTTACCGGCACATTCACTGGTAAAGGCCGCGAATTCGGTGGTTCACTGATTCGTCCGGAAGCTACCGGTTACGGTAACATCTACTTCCTGATGGAAATGCTGAAAACCAAAGGTACTGACCTGAAAGGTAAAGTTTGTCTTGTTTCCGGTTCGGGTAACGTAGCTCAATATACAATCGAAAAAGTAATCGAACTGGGTGGTAAAGTAGTTACTTGCTCCGACTCTGACGGTTACATCTACGATCCGGACGGTATCGACCGCGAAAAGCTGGATTACATCATGGAACTGAAGAACCTGTACCGTGGTCGTATCCGCGAATACGCAGAGAAATATGGTTGCAAATATGTAGAAGGAGCTAAGCCTTGGGGTGAAAAATGCGATATCGCACTGCCTTCTGCCACTCAGAACGAATTGAACGGCGACCACGCCCGTCAGTTGGTAGCAAACGGCTGTATAGCTGTATCTGAGGGAGCAAACATGCCTTCTACTCCGGAAGCTATCAAAGTATTCCAGGACGCTAAGATTCTGTACGCTCCGGGTAAAGCAGCTAATGCGGGTGGTGTATCAGTATCAGGTCTTGAAATGACTCAGAACTCCATCAAGTTGAGTTGGAGCGCTGAAGAAGTAGACGAAAAGCTGAAGAGCATCATGAAGAATATCCACGAAGCCTGCGTTCAGTATGGTACTGAAGCCGACGGATATGTAAACTATGTGAAAGGTGCTAACGTAGCCGGATTCATGAAGGTTGCCAAAGCTATGATGGCTCAGGGTATCGTATAATCAGCAAGATATAAGAAAGCTATAGTCATTTTTAAGATAAAGGCTCCCGCCTTCCGAAAGGAAGGACGGGAGTTTTTTTTATATTGTACCGCAGTGGTGAAAAACAAGTAAAAGAGTGCAGGCAAACATGTAAAAGAGTGAGTGACAGGAAGTACTTCATTCTGGCAAATGATGTAGAAGAAAAAGGTAAAAGAAGTACATGACTTGGATGAAAGATGTACTTGAAATAAAAAATATCGGAGGTTTTAAAGATTGTTCATAGTTATTCTCTATCTTTAGATAGAAATTATCAGTTTGACAAGCAAGCAAAATCGGTCTATCTTTGTTACATATTATAAACCCGGACAGAAGAATAAAAAAGACTTCGGTTTATTTAAACTTTGCCTCCGACTAACATCTATTTTATGGAAGAAAAAAAACTAACTGCCGCGAACGGTCGTCCCATTGCCGACAATCAGAATTCGCAAACCGCAGGTCAACGCGGACCTGTCATGTTACAAGACCCATGGCTTATTGAAAAGCTTGCTCATTTTGATCGTGAAGTGATTCCGGAAAGACGTATGCACGCCAAAGGTTCGGGAGCTTTCGGTACATTTACCGTCACTCATGACATTACGAAGTACACCCGTGCAGCTATTTTCAGCGAAGTCGGAAAGCAAACTGAATGTTTCGTCCGTTTCTCTACCGTAGCCGGAGAGCGTGGGGCGGCAGATGCCGAACGTGATATCCGCGGTTTTGCCATGAAATTCTACACCGAAGAGGGCAACTGGGATTTAGTCGGAAACAACACTCCTGTCTTTTTCTTACGTGATCCGCTTAAATTTCCGGATTTGAATCATGCCATCAAGCGCGACCCGAAAACGAACATGCGCAGCCCTAACAGCAACTGGGACTTCTGGACACTTCTGCCCGAAGCGCTTCATCAGGTGACAATCACTATGAGCCCTCGCGGCATCCCCTACTCCTATCGCCACATGCACGGATTCGGAAGCCACACCTATAGTTTTATCAATGCGGACAACCAGCGTATCTGGGTGAAATTCCACCTGCGCACCTTGCAGGGAATCAAAAACCTGACAGATCAGGAAGCGGAAGCGATCATCGCCAAAGACCGCGAATCTCATCAACGCGACCTTTTTGAAAGCATCGAAAAGGGAGATTACCCAAAATGGTTATTCCAGATTCAGTTAATGACGGAAGAGGAAGCAGACCATTACCGCATCAATCCGTTCGACCTGACCAAAGTATGGCCGCACAAAGACTTCCCGCTACAAGACGTCGGAATCCTTGAACTGAACCGTAATCCGGAAAACTATTTCGCAGAAGTAGAACAAGCAGCTTTCAACCCGATCAATACCGTAGACGGCATCGGATTCTCACCGGATAAGATGTTACAGGGACGTCTGTTCTCTTACGGCGATGCACAGCGTTATCGTCTCGGAGTGAACTCCGAACAGATTCCGGTGAATAAACCCCGTTGCCCGTTCCATGCTTACCACCGTGACGGAGCCATGCGTGTAGACGGCAACTATGGTGCAACCAAAGGCTACGAACCCAACAGCTACGGAGAATGGAAAGACTCTCCTCACCTGAAAGAACCGCCTCTCAAAGCATCCGACAACGGAGAGATATACAATTATAATGAACGCGAATATGATGATGATTACTACAGCCAGCCGGGCGATCTGTTCCGACTGATGCCGGCGGACGAGCAGCAACTTCTGTTTGAAAACACGGCACGTGCTATGGGAGACTCCGAATTATTCATCAAACAGCGTCACACCCGCAACTGCTACAAAGCAGACCCCGCATACGGTGCCGGAGTCGCCAAAGCATTGGGCATTGATCTGCAAGAAGCATTGAAAGAATAAAAGAACAACCAACCATTTGTAAAAGAAAGAGCATATTTCCCGACGGATTTATGCTTTTTTTTCGGCAGAATAGTAACCAACTGTATATCAGCAGAATAAAATTCCTTTTTTATTCCTTTAAAAGGAACGCCCCGTTGGTTTTAAAGAAACAGGCCGTTGGTTTTAAACCAAGACCCCGTTCCTTTAAAACCAACGGGACTATTTTAAAAAAAGTTCTGCTTTCATTGGAAAAACAGAACTTTTTTGTTTCATTTATTTATCAACCGGAAAGAGATCAGTCAATCCCCGGCATCAGAACAACGCCGAGCTTCTTCTTACCATCCATCTTGACTACCATCGGCTTTTCAAAGCGGACATGACGCAGGAATTTCGTTTCTTCCACCGCAGGTTGGGCATTGAGGAAATCCTGATTGTAGACTCCGTCATTCATAAAGGCATTGATCGTAAAATAGCCTACGCCGAACGAAGTGAGGTTCTGGAAGAAGTGAGTTCCCTGACTCGGGTCTACACGATAATTGGTCAGACCGGCCTCCACTATCACACGGGCAGCGGAGATATGCGGCCACTTCACCGGAATGCCCAGCCATGTGTCACTGCTGCCCCAACGTCCCGGACCTACAAGCACATAATTTCTTCCTGCATTGAGGAATTGCAGGTTCATCTTCTCTATTTCCCAGGCAATGGCCTGATTGTTCGAAGCACTGTATCCATCCGTCTTGACGTAGACGATATCATAAATATCGTTCATGACGCCATGCCCCAATGAATTATTAGAACGGAGCACCACGTCTTCATCCGGTATCAGCGTCAAGTCTTCGTCCAGCATTTCTTTGCTGTCCACAATCGGGCGGATTTGCAACAGGTAGAATGTACCCGTCTTATCTTGTTCACGGCTCAAGGTCGCGGCAAACTCAATCTCCACCGGGCGCCGCATTTCCTGTTCACCATATTTCAAAACCAGCTGCAGGATGCGTGCCAACGGGAATACATCATGTTGCAGGATATTGGCAAACGTGATCACCTTGCGTCCACCGGGATACAAACCGTCACGGATCACCTGGTCATACGGATCGTAAGTAGAAGCGATATAGCGTAACGAACCGTCACTTTCGGCTTCCTTCACATGAAGTTTCAACAGGTTAAAGCCGTCGTCGATAGAGAAATCATGCCCTGCGTTTTTCAAGTCCAATGCATAGAAACGGGTCTGTGTTTCTTTCAGGGCTATTTCCATTTCACTGGTTTGCAACACTTGATTCGGGTGATAAGGAGAGAAACGAAGTGTCATACCTCCGTCTACAATATATTTTCCCAATCCAAGAGCCAAGTTCACTGTGCCTTCTTCGGCTTTTTCATCTCCCAAGGGATAATAATTGAGCGAACGTGCCACACCGGACATAGACGGGTAGTAACGGTCTCCGTATTGATTTCCCACAACTTCCTGCAAGATGACTGCCATCTTTTCCTGGTCGATCACGTTCGATGTAGCCTGCATATAGGCTTTACTGTCTCTGAAGTAAACCGACGCATAGACTCCTTTGATCGCATCGGAAAGCATACGGAGCATTTCGTAACGGTCGTCCAGATAAGGAATCATATACGTATTGTATATTCCGGCAAACGGCTGATAATGAGAATCTTCCAACAAGGAAGAAGAACGGATGGCAATCGGGGACTTCACCACATCGAAGAAGGTGAAAAAGTCCTCTACCAACCGGTCGGGCAGTTTCGCCTTCAGGAAATATCGTAGAATCGTATCATCGTCGGCATCCGAAAGAGCGATTTGATAGAGATTATTGGTCTCCATAAACTCGTCGAAGACATCGGTACACAGCACCACTGTCTTAGGAATTGCCACCCGCGCATTTTCGAACTCTTCAAATTCGGGATAACGCTTCACCATATTATCAATGAAGGCAAGGCCACGTCCTTTTCCTCCCAGCGAACCGTCGCCGATACGGGCAAAGTTGGAGTAACGGTCGAAACGGTCACGTTTGAAGACGGCAACCACTCCCTGATTTTTCATCTTCCGGTACTTCACGATCGCCTCGAAGATAATCCGGCGGTGTGCATCTACGTCCTGAAGACTTGTCCACGTGATCGGCTTCAGAAACTCGGCTACCGGAAACATGGCACGCGAATAGAGCCAGCGCGAAACGTGATTCCGGCTGATATGGTACAAGAAAGACTCGGCAGGCACGGCAAACAGGATATTCTGCAACTCTTTCAGGTTCCGCACACGGGCAATCTCCTCTCCTGTCTCCGGATTGCGGAACACAAAGTCACCGAACCCGAAGTTATCGGAAACGATGCGCCGCAGGTCAACGTCCATCTTTTTAGAATTTTTATCGATAAAGCTGGCACCGTATTTGGCGGCATACGAAGAGTTTTCCGATTCGGAGGACTGGATAATCAACGGTACAAACGGATCGTTCTTGCGTATGGCGGCACAAAGCTTGATACCTGCCAGACCGTCTTTCTCGCCCCGTTCCACTTTCGGAAAACGGACGTCGGTAATGACTCCTAATATATTATTCTGGTATTTGCGATAGATTTCCATCGCTTCCTGATACGTACGCGCCAAAACGATTTTAGGACGCCCACGCATACGAAGCGTGCGCTGGTGCGCATTCAGAGCTTCGGTAGAAAATTCCTGGCTCTGCTTCAACACGAATTTATACAGGTTGGGAAGAATGGAAGAATAGAACCGGATGCCGTCTTCCACCAAAAGTATCATCTGCACGCCTACTTCCTGCACATCGTGTTCGAGGTTCATCTTATCTTCCATCAATTTGATAATAGAAACCAACAGGTCGGTATTGCCCAGCCAGCAGAATACGTATTCAAATGCGCTCAGGTCTTCGTTGATAATCCGCTTCGTAATACCGTGACTGAAAGGAGTCAGGATAACGATCGGAATATGTTCGTATTTCTCTTTAATATGCCGCCCGATATCAAAACTGTCATTGTCTCCCGTACTCGGCATACAGATCACCAGATCGAATGACATATTCTCCAACTGCGTCAATGCCTCCTCTTCCGTAGAAACCTGTGAGAAACGAGGCGGATAACGAAGTGACAAGGATGTATATTCATTAAATATCTTTTCGTCAATGCGTCCGTCATCTTCCAGCATGAAGGCGTCATACGGGTTGGCAATCAACAGAACATTGAAAATCCGCCGTGTCATCAAATTGGCGAATTGCGTATCTTTGAAGTAAAGCTGGTTTAATTTATACTTGCTGAGCATAGTCTCTTTCTATTTTTTATTCCATAATGAAATGATTCATAGTACAGTCTACTTGACGTTTACTCTGCAAAGTTAATTTTTTAAATCTCATTTGCTATCATCTTCTTTATAAAGTTGTAATAAGTATTAAGTATTAGGTATTAAGTATTAACCTGACGGTTCACAGCGCAGCCTAATACCTAATACTTAATACCTAATACTTACCACTATCATTTTATCATTATTTAATCAAAATATCACCATAAAATCAATCGCATTTGAAAAATTTTCCTATATTTGCAGTGTGAGCAGTTTACATTTTATCAGAACAACCTTTTAAAATATGATATCATGAACATCCAGAAAATCATGTCCTCTTTGGAGGCAAAGCACCCCGGTGAATTAGAGTATCTTCAAGCAGTAAAAGAAGTTCTTCTTTCGATCGAAGATATATACAATCAGCATCCCGAATTTGAAAAGGCCAAGATCATAGAAAGACTGGTAGAACCTGATCGTATCTTCACTTTCCGTGTCACTTGGGTAGACGATAAAGGGGAAGTTCAGACCAATCTCGGTTATCGTGTACAGTTCAACAATGCAATCGGCCCGTACAAAGGCGGTATCCGTTTCCATGCTTCCGTCAACCTCTCCATTTTGAAATTCCTCGGCTTCGAGCAGACATTCAAGAATGCGCTGACTACCCTTCCGATGGGTGGCGGCAAAGGCGGTTCGGACTTCTCACCCCGTGGCAAGAGCGATGCTGAAATCATGCGTTTCTGTCAGGCGTTTATGCTTGAATTGTGGCGCCATCTGGGACCGGACATGGATGTACCAGCCGGTGATATCGGTGTAGGCGGACGCGAAGTAGGTTATATGTTCGGTATGTACAAGAAGCTGACCCGCGAATTTACGGGAACCTTTACCGGAAAAGGACTGGAGTTCGGCGGTTCGCTGATTCGTCCGGAAGCTACCGGATTCGGCGGTTTGTACTTCGTTCATCAGATGTTGCAGGCAAAAAATATAGATATCAAAGGCAAGACAGTCGCTATCTCCGGCTTCGGTAACGTAGCTTGGGGCGCTGCCACCAAGGCGACCGAATTGGGTGCCAAAGTAATTACGATCTCCGGACCGGACGGATATATCTACGATCCGGACGGCATCAGCGGAGAAAAGATAGATTATATGCTCGAACTTCGGGCTTCGGGCAATGACATCGTTGCTCCTTACGCCGAGAAATATCCGGGTGCAACCTTCGTAGAGGGCAAGCGTCCGTGGGAAGTAAAAGCAGATATTGCACTTCCTTGCGCTACTCAGAACGAATTAAATGGAGAAGATGCACAAAATCTCATAAAAAATAACGTTCTTTGCATTGGAGAAATTTCCAACATGGGATGTACGCCGGAAGCAATCGACTTATTTATCGAAAAGAAAATAATGTATGCTCCGGGTAAGGCAGTCAACGCCGGTGGTGTTGCCACTTCCGGACTGGAAATGTCTCAGAACGCCATGCACCTGAGCTGGAGCGCTGCTGAAGTGGACGAAAAACTCCACGCCATCATGCACGGTATCCATGCACAATGCGTGAAATACGGCACAGAACCCGACGGATATATCAATTATGTGAAGGGAGCTAACATTGCCGGATTCATGAAAGTAGCTCACGCTATGATGGGACAAGGCGTTATTTAAAAGAGACTTTGTTTAGTTGTATTTGTATTTGTGGTTTGCGCTGCTCGCCTCCTGTGACAGGACGCGGGTAGCGCTATTTTTTTGAGATTAACATTATTTTCTTCAATGGAATTAATTATCTTTGTAGCATTATACAGTAATAACAATAAAAAATGCTACAACCCGAATTAAAACTCCGCCGCGACAAGATTCGCAGTCTGATGGTGTCACAGGGCATTGATGCCGCCCTCATTACTTGTAATGCAAATTTAATCTACACCTATGGCTGTGTAGTCAGCGGCTATCTTTATCTCCCTCTTCATTCACCGGCACTGCTGTTTTTCAAGCGGCCCAACAATATCACAGGCGAACACTCGTTCCCCATCCGCAAGCCGGAACAGATCGTCGATATTCTGAAAGAAAAAGGTCTGCCTTTGCCCACTAAACTGATGCTGGAAGGCGACGAACTTCCTTACACCGAATATGTTCGTCTGGCAGGTTTGTTCCCGGACGCTGAAGTCGTAAACGGGACACCGCTGATCCGTCAGGCACGCAGCGTGAAGACAGCTATCGAAATCGAAATGTTCCGTCGTTCGGGCATGGCACATGCCAAGGCATACGAACAGATTCCGTTCGCATATTACCCCGGAATGACAGATATCGAGTTCTCGATAGAAATCGAACGTCTGATGCGCCTTCAAGGTTGCCTCGGCATCTTCCGCGTGTTTGGACGCAGCATGGAAATCTTCATGGGAAGTGTGCTGACCGGAGATAATGCCGGTTATCCTTCTCCCTACGATTTTGCTTTAGGGGGTCGCGGACTCGATCCTGCCCTGCCCGGAGGCGCTGACAAGACTCCGCTGAAAGAAGGACAAAGTGTTATGGTCGATCTGGGAGGCAACTTCAACGGATATATGGGCGATATGAGCCGTGTGTTCTCTATCGGCAAATTGTCGGAAGAAGCATATACCGCTCACCAAGTTTGTCTGGATATCCAGGAAAAGATCGCTTCGATAGCCAGACCCGGCATTCCCTGCGAAATGCTGTATAACACTGCAATCGAAATGGTTACCCAAGCAGGTTTTGCCGATAAGTTTATGGGAACGGGACAACAAGCCAAGTTCATTGGTCACGGCATCGGACTTGAAATCAACGAAGCGCCTGTACTTGCTCCGCGCATCAAGCAGGAGCTGGAACCGGGCATGGTCTTTGCTCTCGAACCGAAAATCGTTCTTCCCGGTGTAGGCCCCGTAGGTATCGAAAACTCTTGGGTAGTGACAAACGAAGGAGTTGAGAAACTGACTAACTGCAACGAAGAAATTATAGAATTGTCATAAGGGACTGACTAAAAAGTCAATAGTATCTTAAATCTCCTCCTTCGGGAAGGAGGAGTACCCGTAGGGGGAGGTGGTAGGTGAATACATAACCCTATCATTTACAAAGTAATAGGAACAAACATTATTTCTCCTACCACCTCGGTCTGCGACCACTCCTCCTTCCCGAAGGAGGAGATTTGAGATAGAATCGACTTGTTAGTCACCCCAATTTGAACAAGAAAAGCTATTTTACAGGCTTCAGTCCCATCTTCGCCGCCCGTTCCAGCATAAAAGCATGGGCTGCCTCATACTCATTGGGGATAACTCCATCCAGAATAGCATCCTTTATCGCACTTTTCAAAGCACCGACTTCACGACAGGGCTGTAAGCCGAAAGTTTCCATGATCTCTTCTCCACTCACCGGAGGCTGGAAATTACGGACACGGTCCTTTTCTTCAAGGTCTTTCAACTTTTGGCGAACCAGCTGGAAGTTATTCAGAAAACGCTGCTTGCGCTCCATGTTTTTCGAAGTGATATCCGCTTCGCAAAGTGTCATCAAGTCGTCGATATCATCCCCCGCCTCAAAAAGCAGACGGCGTACGGCAGAATCCGTCACTACATCATCCGCTATCACAATGGGACGCATGTGCAAGCTGACCATTTTCTGCACATACTTCATCTTTTCATTCATCGGCAACTTCATCTTCCGGAAAATATTCGGAATCATCTTCTCACCGATAAAATTATGATTATGGAACGTCCAGCCCGCTTTAGGCTCCCAACGTTTCGTTGCAGGCTTGGCGATATCGTGCAGCAAAGCTGCCCAACGCAACCAAAGATTATCCGTCTTTTTGCTGATATTGTCCAGCACTTCCAGCGTATGGTAAAAGTTATCCTTGTGCGACCGTCCGTTTCGTGTTTCTACTCCCTGCAAGGCAGCCAGTTCCGGAAAAATTAACGGAAGCAGTCCGCTTCGTTCCAGTTCTACAAAGCCTTTTGAAGGGATAGGCGAAAGAATGATCTTGTTCAGCTCATCCGCAATCCGTTCACGGGATATGATTTCAATCCGGTCTTTGTTACGGCAGAGCGATTCGAACGTATCGTCATCGATATAAAAATTCAGTTGCGTGGCAAAGCGAATGCAACGCATCATGCGCAGCGGGTCGTCACTGAACGTGATATCCGGATCGAGGGGTGTGCGGATGGTCTTTTCCTTCATGTCCGCCATGCCGCCAAACGGGTCAACCAGTTCGCCAAAGCGTGCTTTGTTCAGGCAGACAGCCATCGCGTTAATAGTAAAGTCACGGCGGTTCTGATCGTCCTCCAGTGTTCCGTCTTCCACGATGGGCTTCCGTGAATCCCGTTGATAGGATTCTTTGCGGGCACCTACAAATTCGACTTCCGTACCTTTATATTTCACTTGTGCCGTACCGAAATTCTTGAAAACAGAGACGTACGCACCACGCCCCAAGCGTTTTCCAAGTGCTTCCGCCATTGCGATCCCGCTGCCTACTACTACTACATCTATATCTTTGGAGGGACGTTGCAGAAAAATATCACGAACGTAACCGCCTACCACGTAACACTCCAGTCCGAGTGCGTCAGCGGTTTCGGCAATGTGTCCGAAGATCGGTTCGCTAAAATACTGTTTCAGTTCCTCTTGAGTCAACTCTATCATCTTTTTAATGCTTAACGACTGGCAACAGACAGTTAAATAGTTGATGAAAACACCGGTCGGGCGGTCCATAATCATCAAACACTTATTGCCAATACAAGTTTTGAGGGGGCAAAATTACAAAAATAAGGGATATATTTGTATTTTTGTCGCTATAAAGTAAACGATGAACGGGCGAGGAACGGTAAACGGCAAGTAACACGAACGGCAAACCGCAAGTAACGAACAGTTGGCGGTAAGTCGTGAACACTGCACGTCCCATCTCCATCGCAAATCGTCTAATAGTAAAATGTAAATGGTATGATGAAAAAACTGATTATCTTCTTTTGCGGCACGCTGGCACTGACAGCCTGCGGAAACGGCATCGAGAAAAAAGCCAATGAAAAACTGACGATTGCCCGTGCTGCCTACGAACGTGGCGACTACGAAGAAGCAAAGACACAAATCGACAGTATCAAGATTTTGTATCCCAAAGCATTCGAGGCCCGCAAAGCCGGTCAGGAATTGATGCTGGATGTGGAACTCAAGGCTCAACAAGAGATTCTGGCCTTTCTGGACAGTGCTCTCCAGGCAAAGCAAGCAGCGTTTGACGCCATCAAAGGCAAGTACACCCTGGAGAAAGATGCCGAATATCAGCAAGTGGGTAACTACATATGGCCTACACAAGCCATCGAGAAGAATCTCCATCGTTCCTTCCTTCGCTTCCAAGTGAGCGAGCAGGGAATTATGAGCATGACTTCCATTTATTGCGGAGCCGGCAATATCCATCATGTAGGCGTCAAAGTGATGACTCCCGACGGCAGTTTTGCCGAAACTCCGACTTCGAAGGACAGCTACGAAACATCGGATATGAACGAGAAAATAGAAAAAGCCGATTACAAATTGGGAGAAGACGGTAACGTGATCGAATTTCTGAACCTCAACAAGGACAAGAATATCCGTGTGGAATTTATCGGCGACCGTAGATACACAACGACGATGAGTCCGACCGACCGACAGGCAGTAGCAGGCGTTTACGAACTGTCGAAAATCCTTTCCGCCATGCAGCAAATCAAGAAAGAACAGGAAGACGCCAATCTGAAAATCGGATTTATCAATAAGAAAAAAGAACGGAAAGCGATGGAAGAAGCTGCCGAAGAATAAAGGTTCTTTCGGAGTAACGGCTTTCCGGAAAAGTGATAAAAGCGCTATCGGAGAAGAATAAATCAAGCAGTCCGAAAAGGATAAGTAAAAAACGGTAAGCGATGAAAATTTGTGTTTATCAGAGATAGCACATTTATTTTTTCATCGCTTACCGATTTTTATTTCAATTCAAGAGACTGTTCTCCGACTTATCATTAGGCACAAATAGTAATGATATTTCATTCCAACTTTAAAGAGACGCAGCATTGTTTTCTTGCTCGCACCCTTTTACCTTGGAGAAACGGCGTAAACCAGCATCCTAAAACGGCGTAGCCTGCCTACATAAAACGGCGTAGCCTGACAGGTAGAAAGGGCGCAGTCTCCAAAGGCTTATTTCACTCTCCTATTCAACTGATTATTAGCCTTCTCCACCTTTGACTTACCTATCCGTTTCCCCGTCCCTTTCTTTTTTCCGGCAGCAGGCTTCGCCTTTCCGGCGAACGGATTGTTACTTTTTTTGATTGGCATAACTTAACAAAGTATCATTCTCCTTCGTAATACTCGCCCAAAAACCAGCGGGCAATAAAGTCCCAGTTTTCGTGCAGCAGCTCTTTCCCGTTCTCGAAAGGGAATTGCGCTTCCGGCAGCAGGTCATGTTCCATGCCGTACTTCAGCAGATCGAACGGGCACAGCCCTTCCTCGCAGAAAAGTTCGTACGCTTCTTCCTCAGCCATTTCCGCATTATACAGCGGATTCCGTTTGTCGGCAAAGTAGCGGGCTACGTCCGGACCTATCAGCAAACCTTTCGGATTAGCGTACATCACGAAATCCGAAAACTCCTTCAAGTCGGGCAACAGAGCATCTTCCTCGTCCTCCCATTGCAGGGCCTGCACAAAGAACAGTTTCAAAGCCTCATACGAATCGAAGAACATCAACGGCTCGCCACCACTCGCTTTCAGAAAGCGTTCCACATTCACGGGCAACTGATCGCCCGGCGAGGCAACAGGCAAAGCAGTCCGCTGCTTCTCCATCAGCTCCGATTCCATCAGCCAGTCTCCGGCAAGTCCGTCGCTGATAGGCGCTTTCTCGAAAACATCCTCCAACTGCGCATAGATCACATCGGCAAACTCCAGCAAGTCCGCATCCAAGGGATTCTCCACACCGTCAAAGTCATCGCCTACCGGCGAATTAATTCCCCACAGCAAGAAAGCGATATCCTCTTTATTGATCTCGTCGGTGAGATAACCTTCCGACAATTCATAAAACGGCAGGTAACGTCCGTAATTCCTTTTATGCCAACGGATGAACTGGCGCCAGTTGCCTCCGTCCGTCACACAGTCTTCCAGATAAAGAGTCAGCATCAGAGTCACCTGATTCTGGCTTTCCTGTGTCTCCGACTTATATAAATAAGATTCGCTGACGACAGGCAATAAAAGATTGGCAAATTCAAGATACCAGTGATCCGTCGCCAACACCTTTGCACGGCCATGAAGATCCAGCCATGCTTTCATATAAATTTTCCCTTGTTTCATTATTATTCTGTTGCTTGTTTTAGTTTCTCCACGCCCTATTACCTATTACCTATTACCTATTCTACAGTCTTTTCAAAGCCAGTTTTATTACTTTCTCCACGGGAGCATCCGGTTCTTCCTTCAAGATAGCCAGTACCACTTTCTGCGAAGGCGCGGCGGCAAAGCCAAGCATGGTCAGAGCGGCTACCGCTTCCTCCTGCACTTCTACGCTGGCAGATTGCAGCAGCATTCCGGCAGAAGCGCTTCCTCCTGCCACGGTGGCTCCCATCGTCTTTATCTTGTCTTTCAGGTCGACAATGACACGCTGCGCTGTTTTCAGTCCGATCCCCTTCACCGTTTTCAGCAAGTTCGCATTTTCGGTGCTGATCACATTCACCAGTTCGGCAGGCGAAAGGGCGGAGAGAATCATACGCGCCGTATTGCCTCCGATGCCCGACACGGAAATGAGTAGCAGGAAAATCTCCCGCTCCTGCTTGTCGGCAAATCCGTAGAGCACATACGCGTCCTCCCGAATAGCTTCATAGATATATAACTTACAGTTTTTCTTCCCCTGAATAGCCGAATAAGTATTCAGGGATATATTGGCGGCATAGCCTACCCCGTTACAGTCGATTACTGCGGTTGCCGGACTAAGTTCGGCAAGTTCGCCTCTTACATATTCTATCATAGTGTGAGCAAAGATAAGACAAATTCACCACAGATGAAAAGACTTTCGCAACATTTCCGCCTCGCAGTCAGAGGTGAAAAAATTAAAAATAATGCAGGCAGTAAACAAAACTTCCTAGTAATTTGTTTACTTTTGTGGCAGAATTAAAGAAAAATGTTCATATAAAACCAATAAAAGAATGAAAAAAGTAAGAGCAGCTATTGTCGGTTACGGCAATATCGGACACTATGTACTTGAAGCGCTACAGGCAGCGCCTGATTTCGAAATAGCCGGAGTAGTTCGTCGTGCAGGAGCAGAGAACAAGCCGGAAGAGTTGGCAAACTATGCAGTAGTCAAAGATATCAAAGAGCTGGAAGGAGTGGAAGTGGCCATCCTCTGCACACCGACCCGCAGCGTTGAGAAATACGCGAAAGAATATTTGGCAATGGGAATCAACACGGTGGACAGCTTCGACATCCACACAGGCATCGTTGACCTGCGCCGCACGCTGGATGCCACCGCCAAAGAGCACAAAGCCGTATCCATCATCTCCGCAGGATGGGATCCGGGAAGCGACTCGATCGTACGCACCATGCTCGAAGCAATCGCTCCGAAAGGCATCACTTACACCAACTTCGGTCCCGGCATGAGTATGGGACACACCGTAGCCGTAAAAGCGATCGACGGAGTGAAAGCCGCCCTCTCCATGACGATCCCTACCGGAACGGGAATCCACCGCCGCATGGTATATATCGAACTGAAAGACGGATACAAGTTTGAAGAAGTAGCCGCAGCCATCAAGGCAGACCCTTACTTCGTGAACGACGAGACACATGTAAAACTTGTGCCCAGCGTAGACGCACTGCTCGATATGGGACACGGTGTAAATCTGACTCGCAAGGGAGTTTCCGGTAAAACGCAGAATCAGCTGTTCGAGTTCAATATGCGCATCAACAATCCGGCACTGACCGCACAGGTACTTGTGTGCGTGGCACGCGCTTCCATGAAGCAGCAACCGGGGTGCTACACCATGGTAGAAGTCCCCGTCATCGACCTCCTTCCGGGCGACCGCGAAGAGTGGATCGGACACCTGGTATAATCTTTTATCCGCATAACTGAAATAAAAATAGAGAAAGGAGACACACCTTTCTCTATTTTTTTTATCTTTGTCGGAGAAGACAAAACACACCCGATATGAAAAGACTATTCATATTCTCAACATTTCTGTTATGCTTGCTATCGACTACCTTTTCACAGCAGTCCGGTAACACGATCAAACCGAATCTGAAGTACGGAAAACCCTCCAAGGAAGAGCTCACCATGACCAGCTTTGCTCCCGACACCACCGCAACGGCGTATGCCGACATCCAGATACCTTATTACTCCAACGGACGCAATCCGACACTGAAAGAAAACGTCAGCCAGCTTGCGTTATTCCTTGATTTCCGAAAACAAGTAGCAAAACAATTTAATAACAAAATTATAATAAAGAGAATATGAAGATATACAAAAAGAAAGAACTTCCCAGACATGAGGAAGAAGAGTTTTCAGTCATAGTACTGACTTGTGACGAACACGGAGAAACCAATCTTGGGTTTTATAACTTTGACACGGAAGATTGGAGTTTTCTTTCGGAAGCTGACCAAAGTTATAGAGACTCTGAATTTGTATGGATATACCCACCAGCCGATCAGATGAAAGAGTTTTTGATAAAATCAATCAAAGCTGAACGCGAATCAGCTCCACCTTCATCGAAGGAAAACTGGTTTAGAAAGAAAACCCAACCTATTAAAAAGAAAATCACTCTGGCTTTCAAGAAAAAATAAAAGTGTACCTTTGCGGCTCTAACCAAAGCCGAAAGGAAACATTGGAAAATAAAAGATACAATAACGTCGAAGAATGGGCAAACACGCTCAGTCACGGAGCAGGTATACTGCTTGGAGTCATAGCCGGCTATTTCCTGCTCGCGAAAGCGGCAGCGGGTGCCGAACCGAAGTGGGCGGTAGCTTGTGTAACCGTCTACCTGTTTGGCATGCTGTCTTCTTATGTCAGTTCCACCTGGTATCACGGCAGCCGTCCGGGTAAGCTGAAGGAATTGCTTCGCAAATTCGATCACGGGGCTATCTATCTGCACATTGCGGGGACGTACACTCCGTTTACACTGCTCGTCATGAGGCACGCAGGCGGTTGGGGATGGGGAATTTTCTCTTTTGTCTGGCTGTCGGCTATCGTCGGTTTTATACTGAGTTTCAAGAAACTGAAAGAACACAGTAACCTGGAAACCATTTGTTATATAGCTATGGGAGCCTGCATTCTCGTGGCTATGAAGCCTTTGATGGATAATTTAGCAGAGATGGGAGCCGGTCCGGCTTTTTGGTGGCTGATAGGCGGGGGAGCTTCGTATATCATCGGGGCAGTGTTCTATTCGCTGCGCAAGCCATATATGCACGCTACGTTCCATCTGTTCTGTTTGGGAGGAAGCATAGGGCATATCATAGCGATCTGGCTGATATTGTAAGTAAAAGAAAGCCGTCAGGCAGAGTTCATCATTTCAATACGATGCTTCATCATTCAACACAAAAATTTCTTCCACCGGAACCCCGAAATAACGTGCTATCCTCAGCGCAAGGACAGTAGAGGGAATAAACTTTCCGGTCTCTACCGTATTGATTGTCTTTCGGGTTACTCCAATGGCTATAGCCAGTTCTTCCTGGCTGATATTCTTCATCGCCCTGTAGACCTTTATTTTATTGAGTAGTTCTTTATTTTCCATCTTTATAAGGGTTATACAGGAGCAATCTTCTTATTTCTGAGAAAAGCATAGCTACCACCACTATAACCAGAGCACCCATACGTACCGAGAGATTAAAAAAATCTCCAAAGCAATAAACTAATAATCCCATTTGCATAGCCGCATAAAAGCCTGCTGTCAAAGCCTTAGAATTATAGTCCGAATATATTTCACTATCTAATGCTCCCATTAATTTCTTATCTTTCTTTATTCTCTCCAAAATATCGGAAGCTCTTATCGCTACAACGACATACAGCAAAACTGCAAATGCAAATATATACCATGTCTCTCCCAAAAATCCCTTTCTACCAGTATCAAGACAAAATGTCTCCCACATTAATACTCCCATAAACAACATACCGACAATCGTCCGCATCAAAAGAGCATTAAACCTTTTAATCTCCATTTTCTCAATCGTAATATTTTCCATAACCATAGAATTTAATCCATATTCTTATCTTTAAGTTTCACCCATAGGTTCCAAAAAGAAACCTTTAGGTTACAAATATAGATATTAAAAACTATATTCCAACCAATCATCCATCTATTTTTTTAATTCTTCCGTTTTTGTTGAACCAAACACTCCCTTTCATTCGTTATATAAATAGAGACTCTAAAACTGCAAGAACCATGAACTGGGAAAATCACCTGATCAAAGACCTCCAATGGTCCAATGAGATTATCAACAGAGAAGCGAAAGAACGTGTAGCACGTGAGATCGCCGCCACAGCCAAAACAGGCGATGTGATAGGGGCCGGCTCCGGTTCCACCGTCTACCTCACTTTGTTTGAGCTGGCAAAGCGGATTCACGAAGAGCACCTATATCTGGAAGTGATTCCCGCCTCTCAGGAAATCTCCATGACTTGCATACAACTAGGCATCCCGCAGACCACCCTTTGGGACAAACGCCCCGACTGGACATTCGACGGAGCGGATGAGGTAGACCCCGACCGCAACCTGATAAAAGGACGTGGCGGAGCCATGTTCAAAGAAAAGCTGCTGATCAGAAGCAGCGGAAAAACCTTCATTATCGTCGATCCCAGCAAACTTGTCAATATCTTGGGAAGCAAATTCCCCATACCGGTAGAGGTGTTCCCGCATGCACTGTCATACGTCGAAAAAGAACTGCGCCGACTGGGTGCCTCCGAAATATCACTACGCCCCGCCCACGGAAAAGACGGTCCTATTTTGACAGAAAACGGAAACTTTATCCTTGATACCCGTTTCCATTATATTGACGCTTCGCTGGAAGAACAGCTGAAAACAATCACGGGCGTTATTGAAAGCGGACTTTTCATCAATTACGACATTGAAGTAGTTGTAACCAGATAAAAACCAAGCATAGCACATAGGAAAATCACCTTTTTAACATTTCACCCTTCCTTACACCCGGTCTATCTTTGCAGCCGACTTAAGGAACCGACTATTCTGCACTCAATAAAATAGTGAAAGCACTATTCTCCCTTCTTTATCTCATACTATCATTTATCAATAAAAACAAAAAAACATAGTATGGAAAAGCAAAGCTTACCACAAACCGAAAATTTACAATTTCAATTTTCTTTTTTTAGAAATACTTGGAGCAAGGAGTCTACCATAATCACCCTGCACAACCTTTATCTGCAAACCATCGGAACACTTTGGAAAGCACAGACCGAATGCTACCGCAAACTACAAGACCGTCCCGACCGCAGCAATGAAGCCAAAATGGTAAAAGACGCCATGCCTGTCGTCATCATCGAGGGCATCTGCCGCCCGCATTGCAGCCATGCCGCAGCCAATCTGGAAAAGATGAGCCGACTAGCCATGTACGACCTCGACCACCTGAACGAACGGACATCTGCCGTCAAAGCCCTTTTCCGTGCTCTCCCCTACGTGGCCTACACGCAGACCAGTATCTCCGACAGAGGCCTCAAAGTCGTCGTATTTCTCGATGCCCGCACCCCGGAAGAGTATCCTCTCGCCTACGCCATCTGCCAGCAGACACTGGAACGCATCGCCGGGCATCCGTGCGACGAACAATGCGCCCGCATCACCCAGCCCTGTTCTTGCGTATGGGATGCCGATGCCTACTACAATCCCACTCCCGAACCTTATCCGTGGAGGGAAGAACTCGACACCGACCCTTCGTTGACCAACCTGATCAAGGATAAAAGAAACCTTCCGGGCAGCAACGGCAACCCTTATGCCACCAGTAACGGCTCCTCCTCCCCCTTCCCTCCCGCTACCGAAGCCTGCGGATACATCGAAACCTTCGCCAGTAACTTCACCCATTACCACCCCTGGCAGAAAGGCAACCGCCACGAGTCTATGCTAGCAATGGGAAGAAGCGCACGACGTAAGGGATTTTCAAAAGAAGACCTTGAAAAATTAACATCTGTTATGTCAGTAGAGATCGTGAGAAACGGCTACACGCTGCAAGAACTCAGAAAAGACTTATCAGCTGGATATCAATACGTTGATCTATCTTATGCACCCCAAGAGACCCACAATTCACTGCCAACACTGACAACTGACACCTTTAGGCCTGTTTCTGTGGGAAATGAATCGGGGAAAGAAGAAGAGTTGTCCATAAAAAATGAAGAATTACGAGGATCTACTCCCTGCATTCCTAACCAAGTATACGACCATCTTCCCGACTTTCTGAAAAGAGCCATGAAACCGGCACGCAGCAAACGCGAACGCGATATACTGCTTCTAGGACTGATCGCCAACCTGAGCGGATGCCTGCCACAAGTCCGCATCAGTTTCGACCAGCGTCCTTACAGTCCGCAGCTCTACACCCTGATCATTGCTCCCCCCGCCACCGGTAAAGGACTTCTCACACTGGCAAACATGCTCCCACGAGAAATCGAGAATTATCTGAAAGGAGAAAACAAACGGAAAAAGGATGCCTACGACCGTGAACTCACGGAATGGGAACGAACCAACCAACAAATCAAAAAAGGGACGAAATCTACAGCAGCCTCCCCTGCTCCCATGCCCGAACCACCGGAATATTACCACCTCTGCGGTGCCCCCAGCACTTCCAGAAACCAAATTATCCGCCGGCTGAAAATCAACGGAGACCTCGGACTCATTATCTGTGCTACCGAATTGGACATGATCTCCGGCGCCATCAAGCAGGATTACGGCAAGCACGACGATGTGTTCCGTGCCGCCTACCATCATGAACCGGTAGCCACGGACTATAAGGTAGACGGCGAACTCATCTGCGCAGAAGTACCGCGCCTGGCACTCTGCCTGTCCGGCACCCCCAGCCAACTGGCCAACTTTATCCGCTCTTTGGAAAACGGACTTTACTGCCGTTTCGGTATCTACACCTGCGGAGCACGATGGAAATACCGTTCGGCGGCCCCCATCAAAGGACAGGAAGATTATATCACACTCTACAAGGGATTCGGCAAGGAAGTATTGGAGATGTACTTCTTCTTCCAACAATCTCCTACGGAAGTCACGCTGAGCGACAGACAATGGGAGGAACATACCGCCTACTTCGACTGTCTGCTCAACGAAGTGGCCAGCGAACAAGCGGACGCGCCGGGCTCTATCGTACTCCGTGGCGCACTGATGGTGGCACGCATAGCTTCCATCTTCACCGCCCTGCGCAAGTATGAAGGTGCCATGCAGATGAAGGAATACATCTGTACAGACGAGGATTTTCATGCCTCCATGCAGATCGTACAAACCATCCTCAACCACAGTCTGCTGGTCGCCTCCTCACTGCCGGGAGAGAAAATGAAACCTCAGCCTATGCAGTCATACTTCCGAATCCGGTCGGTCGTAGAGAGCCTACCTAGGATTTTTACTTACAAACAGATTAAAGAGAAAGCACTGACAGAAGGTATCAGCGAACGAAGTACCTGTAGATATCTAAAAAGCCTCATCGAGCTAAAATACATTGAGAAACAAACAGATAAATATATCAGAATAAAAGAATTCACTGACAAATAAGCGCTAAGTGGCAGTTGGCAGTGGCAGTAACGGAAAACGCCCGATAAATTGGTATAGAAAACGTACATCGAAGTAACGACAGAGTTCAGAAACGTACCGGAAACAAGTACAAGAAAGAAGCAAAGGTTGTACAAGAACCGAGAAGTACAAGTACTTGAATCAGGGAAAAGAAGTACTGAAACTGCCTCCATCAAGTACTGGAAAGAAGAAAGACATATACATGAAGAGAGAAAGAGAAGTACAACAATCTGCTGAATGATATACTGGAAACCGGAAGTAGACGTATGAACAGCAGCAGAGATAAAGAACTTCATTCTCTCTTTTTTCAAGGCTCGCCCAAATGACGGACAATCTGTTCCACCTCCTGACGCAGGAAACGATGCCGCCGCACATTATATCCGATGCCGCCCAACGCCTGCATCAACGGCTGGCATTGCTTGATCCATCTCATCAGTGTTTTAAGAGCTGACTCTGCCGAACGTCCCGGACAATAAAGCAGAGCCAGCTCTACTTTGTCATAGGCTCTCATTTCAAACTTTTTCTCTTCAATTAATTCTTTCATAATCTCATTTTATTAGCATTTTATAATGGTATAAAGGTACTAATAAAAGTTCGTTTTGTAAAATAATCAGTGCTATTTATTGAAGTAAATACGGACTTTTGGGGATAAAAAAGGACATCGGCGGACACCTGCGGACAAATACAGACAAGCAAAGAAAATAATTAGAACAGGGGGAGCGATTAACCAATAATAAGTAGTATCTTTAGCGGAACAAACGAAATCAAAATGGAAAATCAAAACCATGCATTCAACTATGCATATCTACTCAAACAAGTAAAAGCAAGAGTACTACTAGCACAAAAAAAGGCGATTTACACAGCCAATGAAGAAATGCTTTCAATGTATTGGGATATTGGCAAACTACTGTCCGAGAGTCAAAAACAAATAGGTTGGGGAAACAATGCCCTGGAGAAGCTCGCCAATGACTTGAAGAATGATTATCCGGAGATGAAAGGATTCTCTGTCAGGAACTGCCAGTTCATGATACAGTTCTATAATGAATATAATCAGCAACTTACAAATACGAAACGGGCCGTTTCGTATTTGAACAATAATGAAATAGTCCTACCTGTCAGCAAATTAGGTTGGTCACATAATATAACCTTAATGCAACGCACTAAAGACATAAAAGCCCGCTACTGGTACATGATCCAATGCCTGAAAAACGGTTGGAGCCGGGATTTCCTTATCGAGGCAATCAAGCAAGACTATTACCATTCTCACGGAGCATTGGCTAGTAACTTCGACACCACTCTTCCCGAAATACAAGCCAAGCAAGTAAAAGAGACATTAAAAGACCCCTATATTTTTGATATGCTTACGTTCACCGAAGAGTACGACAAAAGAGATATTGAACTGGGCCTTATAAAACATATCGAGAAGTTTCTCGTCGAAATGGGTGCAGGCTTCGCCTTTATGGGCAGGCAATACCATATCGAAGTATCAGAAAAAGATTTCTACATTGACATTCTTATGTACAATGCCTTCATGCATAGATATCTGGTCGTAGAACTTAAGAGAGGAGAATTTCAACCCGAATATATCGGCAAACTCAATTTCTATTGCTCGGCTGTAGACGATATCCTTTGCCGGGAGGGAGACAATCCGACCATCGGACTGCTACTCTGTCAAAACAAAGACCAGATTATGGCGGAATACGCCTTACGGGATGTACATAAACCTATAGGAATCTCCGATTATGAACTTGGTCAAGCCCTGCCGAAAGATATCAAATCCGGACTTCCCAGTATCGAAGAGTTGGAAAACAAACTTAGCCGGGACCTACAAGACATAGACAATAAAGAATAAGACATAGCATAACATAGTCCTAAACCCCAATCAGGAACGAATCGTTCCATTCCCTGATGTGAACTGAACAGTATTATTCAGCTTGCATCAGGGAATTTCTTTTTAATCCCGGCCTCAAACCACCACAAGAACAGACATCCGCAGACATTTACGGATAAAAAAAGACATCGGCGGACACCTGCGGACAAATACAGACATCGCCCATCCCCACCGCCGTACTTTTGTCATGTCACAAGCAAGGAACCACCTGTGACGCAACACTTTATTATCATTTATTCAAGAACTTAAAACCAGTAAAGAAATGGCAAAAGTATTTTCATTCACCAGCGTGCTCCGCAAGAACATGATGGAAAAAGACAAGCCGGACCTGTATTACGCTCTCGCCAAATCGAGCGGAGAGATCGATATAGATGAAATGGCAGAACGCATCCAGCGTTCGAGTACCGTGAACTGGGCAGACGTAGTGTGCGTGCTGCGTGCCCTGCAGACGGAAATGATCGACAGTTTCAAGAAAGGAGAGATCGTCCGCCTGGGGAATATCGGTTCGTTCTATGTCACCTTGCGCAGCAATGGCGTACTCGTCCAAAAGGACGTGAAAGAAGGATTGATCAAAGGTGCCCGTGTCCGCTTCCGCCCCGGAAAGGAGATTAAAGACGCACTGAAAACGCTGGACTTCAGCAAGTACAAACCGGAAAACAGCGAAGGAGACAAGACCGATCCGGAAAACCCCAAACCCAAACCGGATCCCGATGACGGTGACGAAGAAGCTCCGGACCCAACCGTATAAGGCAATCATAAACCGGGGATTTACCAAATCTGACGAATCATGAGAAAGATCGATTTAATCGTGATCCACTGTTCCGCAACACGGGTGGACCGGACACTGACGGCCTTTGATCTGGAGACGCTGCACCGACGACGGGGATTCAACGGAACAGGTTATCACTACTATATCCGCAAAGACGGGACAACACTCCTCACTCGTCCCATCGAACGCATCGGGGCACATGCAAAAGGATTCAATGCGTCGAGTATCGGAATCTGCTATGAAGGCGGTCTGGACTGCCGGGGACGCCCGGCAGATACACGGACGCCGGAACAACGTGCCGCCCTCCGCCTGCTGGTGCATCAATTGGAGCAACGTTTCCCCGGCTGCCGGGTGTGCGGACACCGGGATCTCAGTCCGGATCTGAACGGAGATGGGGAGATCGAACCGGAAGAGTGGATCAAGGCGTGTCCTTGCTTTGAGGTAAAGGAAAGCCTGTGAGGACAATATAAATGAGCAAAGGTATAAAGACGTTTTCAGGAAGTAATTAATCTTTTAAAGTATCGGAAAGGAGGTGTGTAAATTATGGCAATGAAGAAATCCCTTTGGGATATGATTCTGAAAGTAGTCATCGCGGTGGCTTCGGCAGTAGCAGGCGTGTTGGGCGCTAATGCGATGAGTCTGTAAGAAAGTCAAAAATGAGGTCCGCCACCAAGATATCTGTTTCAGCTGCCACAGCAGTATACAGAAATATTTGTGGCGGACTTAGTATACAAAAATCAATAAACTAATAATGAAAATGAAATATATATTATTCACCATAGCTTTTCTATTGGCAAGTAATTGCCTGAAAGCGCAAGGGCAATTTGAGAAAGTAATTGGGTTGACAGGGGCACAAGGCTTTCCACAACCGGGTGTCAGTAATGCCAACACTCAAGGTAAAATACCTGTCGGACTATATACCGGAACTCCGAATATCTCTATCCCATTGTACGAATTTAAGTTAAGAGATAATATCCAACTTCCAATCAACCTCAATTATCATATTTATAATGTAAAACCCAACAACCTACCCAGTGAAGTGGGATTGGGATGGAGCCTTGAATGCGGAGGATGTATTACCCGGATAATTAAAAATGAGCCAGATATTTCTTATGAAAGTTCTAGCAATGAATACAAGCCTATAACCACCGAAGCTGATTTATTAACCACAGCAGACATTCTAGTAAGAGTATCCGGCAACTATATTAATACCCAAGACGAGTATCAATTTAACTTTCTCGGTTACACCGGAAGCTTTATGTATAGTCAAGAAAAGAGCAAGTGGATGGTTCAATCAGATTCTGACATCAAAATTGAATTTACCTCGAATACTTACAATAATACCCGTTCTCAACTTACCAGTCCACTTTCTCAATTTTACAACTATTGCAGATCAGAAGGAACCGGATTTAAGAACCCTTTATCATGTTGGTTGATTGATTCGTTTACACTGACCACGCCAGACGGTTATAAATACATATTTGGAGGAACCGATAAAACAGATTACAATCTACCTTTCAAGGGATTCTTAAACCTTCCTGCTCCCATCACCTGGCATCTCTCCAAAATCATAACTCCTGCAGGACATGAAATAGAATTCACCTACGAAATTATGCCGTTTCAAATAAATGGAAATATGTCTTTCTGTATAAGCTTGGATGCTCTATTCTGGCAAACAGCAATGAGTTATGATTATGAATTACTAGCCCCTGTACAACTTGCAACAGTCAAAGATGTAACAGACAATAAAATACTTGCCCGGTTTCATTACTCCCCAAGTACACAATTACCCTATGACTCACAGTATGCATGGGAAACCTGTATGGACCATGGGCCAGCTACATTTTTTACAAAAGAAAAGAATTTCACGTTAAACAAGCTAAACTCCGTGGTAATATTGGATAAGATAAACTATCAGTTTACTTACACTAATAGCTCCACTGAGCGATTAAAACTGAAAACACTGACTAAAACGACTCCATCAGGAACCCAATCGACCTATTCACTAAATTATTTCCCCAATCACCTACCCGGATATAATACAGGACACTATGACAACCTCGGATTCAATAACGGTGAAAATTTCTCATACTATTTCAGCAAAGAGTTCTTTGAAAATGCAATTTTTGCTGACAAGCAGATAGCCGAAGGCAAAGAGTATACCAACAAAAGAATGGGAGACAAGGGAGGATTTCGTGTGACTGCAGAAATGCTAAAATCCATCACATACCCCACACATGGAAGAACAGAATTCATTTATGAACCCAACGTCATATCCAGTATGGTGTCAGCAGACCGGAAAACAGTACAAAGTGCCCATTTACCTTATCCAGGCACTCCAGATTATACATATCCGGGAGGTCTCCGTATCAAAGAAATCAACAACTACGATAGCAATGATGAACTACTGACAAGAAAGCACTATTACTACACAAAAGAATTCACACCGACAACAAAGGGAGGTGTCTCTTCCGGTATTCTATCTTTCACTCCACAATACCTTTGGGGTTGGCAGCTATACAATCTCCTCAAATCACAAAACGGAGGACCCGAATATTATACCTTGAATGCCATCATGTCTCAAGCATCCAATCCGCTCTGGTACAACAGTCGGGGAGAGTATATCGGATATTCTAAAGTCATAGAGTGCAATGAAGACAAAAATGGGAAACTGATAGACGGATATACTGTCCATACATTCAGCAATTTCGGACCAGGTTATATGGACGAAGATCCCATAGCTATGTTGAATAATAAGTTCTCCCGTGAATACCCTCCTCATGTCGGTACCCCTTATAGTCCATACACTCCATGTTCATCAAACGCACTAAAGCGCGGAATGCTCTTAAGTAAAGAACAATTCGACTGTGCCGGTCATGTGAAACAAAAAGAACTATTCGAATATACTCCTATACAGAAAGATTCCATACTCATCACGGAGATAACCACTACTAATGTCATGGACTATAATTCAGACGACCCTACACTGGGATTCCTGAGGTTTGCTTTCGGAGGTACCTACTATCAAAAATTCTACAGCAACCTACTTTCGGAAAAACGGACTATCACTTACGATGACAATGGAAACACTATTGAGTATAAAGATAAATACGAATATAACTCCGTCAACAAACAGATAAAGCTGAAAACCAGTGAAGACGGAGCCGGAAATGTATACGAAGAAAAGACGCGATACGTGCCGGACATGCTGATATTTCCATTTGTACCTCCCTATAGTTCTTTCTACCAGATGAATCAGCTACACTTCACCGACTATCCATTGGAAGTGACAAAGATAAAAAACGGAAAAGTAACTGAGAATGAGACATATTTCTATAAGTTACTGACTGCAGACAGCAAAAGCTTAGTGAAAGACAAAGTATCCATACTGGGAAAACATGCTGATGCTGCAACATACCAAGGACTCCATAATGTGGGCAACGAGTTAGTAGCCGATGTTTCTAATATTCCCGCAACCACATACCTGGCATACGACTCTTACAGCAACCCGACTCATATCCGTAACGAAAAAGACAAAACAGAAACTGTCTACCTGTACGGATACAAAGGCAAATATGCAATTGCGGAAATCAAGAACAGCGATTACGAATCAGTTACAGGACTGTTGGGGAATGATTTTATCAAAAGACTGGCAGACGCAACGAAGCCCAGCTATTCAGACATGCAGAAAGTTGAAGATTTGAGAACGCAATTACCGGCATCATTTATCACTACTTATGAATATATCCCATACATAGGTATCAGTAAAATTAGAGATCCCAAGAATGTTTCTACCTATTTTAAATACGATGATTCTGGGCGCCTGATAAAAAAGACCGACCATAAGGGTGAACTGATTAGTTCATATAAATATTCAAACAACCTCTAAAGAGATAAATTTATGAAAATTATTATTTATATTACAGCTTTAATATGCAGCTTACTCGCCAGTCCTGCATTGGCGACAGAAACCGGGCAAATATCCATGACCAACATGGGGCTAAAAGTCACATCTTCTCCTGAAAGCACTCTCTACGAAGGAGATACTTGGATGATAACAGCAAGGAACAACTTTAGCTTGAACGAAGCAGAAATCAAAAACTTCGTTCCTTCACGCATATCAGAAGAATTGCGTCCGTACGTGAGACTTTCCAAAGTTGAGTTTACTTCTAATTCAGACGGTATATGCAACCTTTACTTTCACATAACGGCCGATCCGACAGATACGATACGGTTCGTTATCAAAGAATCCCCTCAGGATTTTCCGATAGAAATAACGCCAGCTGAAAGTAGACATGGAGAGATATCTTTATCCGATCTGGGATTGAGAGTAACGACTTCTATAGATTCACATCTCGAATACGGAGGTCAGTGGATAGTAACGATGGAAAACAAAAATCACTTATTCACTGCAGAAATCGAAAGGCTCGTGCCTTCAAGAATAACGGAAGATTTAAGAAGATGTTTAAGGCTCACAGGGGTAGGAATTTCAGACATATCATCCGAGTTCGTCGTACTCTTTTTTGATGTAACATTCGAAACAACATTTCCAGTACACTTCATTATCAAACAGTCACCTCAAAACATTCCAATAGAAATATTACCTATTGGAAGAGACAACTATATTTCCACAACGAATTATCTGGATAACACAAGAAGTGGGGGAAGAAAAGAAATTACTTACTACAACGGTCTGGGATATCCATCGCAGAAAATAGAAGTGGGTACTTCCAATAAGAACAAGAGTATATACCATCCGATCGTTTATGATAACTTGTTAAGAGATGATGCCAAATCGTATTTGCCATACGCACAAGGTTCGAACACAGAAATGATAGACTGGAAGTTTACCGAAAGTCTGCAAGATTTCTATGCTTTTAACTATAAGGAATATACTTATCACTTTTCAGAAAAAGTCTACGAAGATTCACCTTTGGGAAGAGTACGGGAAGTATATGGTCCCGGAAGCGACTGGCGTTCGCAAAAAGCAAGTACCAAATTCAGCTACCTGAGTAACTTCGCCGGAAATGATACGCTCAACTGCCTTCGGTTTGAAATGACAGAAAAAGATAACCAAAACATGGAGCTGAAAGTAGCCGGCAATTGCAAATCTTCCGAGCTATCCGTCACCCGGACCGAAAACGAAGATCGTCAAGTGACATTGGAATTCAAGAATAAATTCGACCAAGTAGTACTTAGCCGGCAAATTGAGCACAACAACGGCAGTAAGACGAATAACGACACTTATTATCTTTATGATGAGTTCGATAATTTAAAAGCGGTGCTTCCACCTATGGTATCCGCCCAACTTGTAAGCGGTAGCAGTTATTCGAGTCAAACTTCCGCATCCTTAGCTCAATACGCCTATCTCTATAAATATGATATGCGTAACCGGTGCATAGGCACCAAGTTACCGGGCTGCAGTTGGGAGTACAAAGTCTATGACTTGGCAGACCGCCTTATCTTCTCCCAAACAGGAGAACAACGAAAAAGAGGTGAATGGCAATTCGCATTGCCCGACGCAATGGGGCGCGAATGTATCACGGGGATTTGTAAAAACGCCATAGACCCATTCAACAACCCGATACTGAATACATGCGTCAAATGTGAACGTACGAACAACGCTTCTCTTCTCGGTTATTCCGTAACCGGAGTCGCACTGAATTCAGCCACAGTGCTTACCGCCAAATATTATGACGACTATCAGTTTAAGATGCAGAACGGCACCCTGATTTCCAACAGCAGTTTGAATTATGAAGCAAACAGCGAGTTCGGAGAAAGATATACGACTAGTTCGCAAGGCTTGCAGACCGGAAACGCGACAGCTCGACTGGACAAAAACGGATCTGTGACAGGATACGACTATACCGTTACTTACTATGATTATAACGGCCGTGCCATTCAGATAAAATCGACCAATCATCTGGGAGGATACGAAAAGACATACACTGCTTACAACTTTACGGGACAGCCTGTGCACACCAAGCATATCCACTCCAAAAGTAACTCCGAGCTGATCGAAGAAACCAAACACAGCTACAATCACGCAGGACGTTTGTCTGAAACTGTACAAATCGTAAATGAAAAGGACTCTACGAAAATGAGCTATCTCTACGATGACTTAGGCAATATTAAAAGCTTAACCCGAATAGACGGCACTTCCACACTGACAACGACCAATACGTATAATATCCGTAACTGGCTAACGTCTATCGAAAGCCCTCTCTTCTCTCAAACGCTACATTATACTGATGGTCCCGGCACTCCCCAGTATGGCGGAAATATCAGTAGCATGACGTGGAAAGCAAACAAAGAGTCAATCACCCGTAATTACCAATATTCATACGATAAACTCAACAGGCTGACCAGTGCCAATTATAGTGAAGGAAGCAATTCGATGACGAATACAAATCACTTCAATGAACAAGTGACCGGTTATGACAAACATGGCAACATCACAGGACTGAAGCGTTATGGGCAAACCGGACAAAGCAGTTACGGATTAATTGACGACCTATCTCTTACTTACACAGGCAATCAGCTCAAGAAAGTGACAGACAGCGCCACAAGTTCAGCATACGCGAATGGTTTCGAGTTCAAGGACGGTGTGAATCTGGACACGGAATATTCCTACGACGAAGACGGTAATTTAACAAAAGATTTGAATAAAAACATTTCTGATATCCAATACAATTTCTTAAATTTACCACGTCGGATACAGTTTAAAGACGGTAGTGAAATTTCTTACCTATATAGCGCAGACGGAACTAAACTCCAAACTACACATATAATCGCAGGAAACACCACTACAACCGACTACTGCGGCAATGTGATCTATGAAAATGGAAGCCGGGACAAGCTATTGACCGAACAGGGATATTTCTCTATAGCAGATAAAAAGTTCCACTACTACATCCAAGACCATCAAGGAAACAACAGAGTGGTTGCCAGCCAAGATGGAATGATAGAAGAAGTGAACCACTATTATCCGTTCGGAGGAATATTCGCTTCAAATTCATCTGTTCAACCTTTTAAGTATAACGGAAAGGAACTGGATACAAAGAACGGATTGAACTTGTACGACTACGGAGCAAGGCAGTATGACCCGGTATTGGGAAGATGGCATACGATGGACCTGATGACGGAAAAGTACTATAAGATTAGTCCATACACTTACTGTTTGAACAATCCTATCCTATTAGTAGATCCCAATGGAATGTGGCCCACATGGGGAGGAATAAGCAGAGGATTAAGCAACGTCTTTAAGGGTACTCTAAGTTTTACCAATGGAGCTGCACGGGCTATGGCAGATAACATACTGCTTGGACAAACGTCACTCCGTGAAACCGGAATATACAGCAACGCATCTGCCTACAACGCAGGACAGGATGTTGGTGATATCATAAGTATTTTTGCAGGAGCCGCAGAGATTGTTAATGGTTTCGAAGAAGCTGCAGGAGGAATGGCACTCAGTCCGGAAACCGCAGGAATTTCTTTGGGGGTTACCGCGAAAGGCGTGTATGATATCACTCACGGTTCATTGATGGGAACAAGTGGATTCATGAAGCTATTCTCCAAAAAAGGAAGAGTTAGCGAAGGTAGTAATAACGGAAGCGGGTATTCAAAGTCTAGCGGGAAGAATGAAAAGCATTCGAATATTGATAAAAGACAACAAGCTGCAAATGATTATAGTACAGCAAAAGAGAAATATGATAATTTAAAATCTAAAACAAATAAAACTGCGAAAGAGAAAAAAGAATTAGAAACATTGAAAAAACAAAGAGATCACTATAAAAAACAGATGGATTATGCAGGAGACCATGACCATCAAAGAGGTAGAGGAGGTAATTAAAATGAAACTATTTACATTTATTGCTGACTATAAAGGTGGGACATACATTAGTCAGTATGTAGCAAAGACATTAGAAGAAGCCTTGAACTTATGGATAAATAATGTCGATTTTTTTACAGATAAACAGTTGAAGTCATTTAAGAAGAATATCAAATATGGTGATATAGATCCTCCTACCAAATTAAATGGTCTAAGTAATGTTTGGTGTACATGTTTTATTGTATTTAGTACTCTTTTGCTTCTTAATATAGTAGAGACAGTAAAAAAAACGACTAATAAAACATCCTAGCATAGAACAATATATTCCTACATTAGGGTAGATTCAAGTCTCAGAAACAACCATGAAATAAATGAAATTATGAAAACATTTACTTTCTTAGTTAATGCCAACGATAAGCATTGCTTTGTTCATCAGTATCAATCAGAAATGCCGACTAATGATTTATTTCGTGAATTAGTTCATGACACGTCTCATATATCTTCAAAAATGAAGTCTTTACTTATTCGTGAATCTCTGGAATGCTATCATGACAATGGCCCAGTAAAATTAGACTGCGTAAAAAACGTCTGGCGTGATTTCTTTTTAATTGATGATCTAATATCTCTTTACAATGCGAATATAGCAAAAAAATACCACGAGGGATGTGGCGATAGGAAATATTACAAGTTAATGTACTTATATGATGTAAACATGATAGAAACCGACATGAGCGATACAGTGTTTCCTCTATCAGAGAAAGCAACCTTTACTTTCATTACCTATATTCGTAATTACAATGCCTCATATCAGTTTGAAGTGACAACGTTGGAAGAAGGACTTATGCTATGGGCTACAAACATAGACATTTTGAATCGCCAGCAACGGAAGGTTCTGCTGAAATACATTCAAAAGTCTAAAAACAATCCGATAGCAGTAGAAGGAGTAAAGAATGTATGGAGTACATCATATCGGATATTCCGTCCGTTACTGACATTGCATATTGTTAAAACGGTCTCTTGATAAAAGTCACCGACTGAACAATAACTATTAGATTATTACCCTGGCATGAAACTAAAACATTTACATGTCAGGGTATTTTTTCTTGGCTAATTCTAAAACAAATAAGAGCAGGCTCAGCAAACGCAAGGGACTCACAATACATACGCATTTGCCGGTCTACTCTTATTTGTTACTTCCCGGACGTTCTCAATGAAACATCCGGAAGATTAGAACTCCCTTTTCAGGTTCCGAAGCAGTTCTTCTTTCCTCGCTTTATACTTCTTGGAAAGAGGATTGTACGAGTAAAGGTTGGTATGTTTCAAACGTATCTCGTCTGTCTGTTCCTTTCGCCGCTCTTCCCGCTCTTCCACATCATCCGGATCTTCGGACTTACGTCTTGTACCTCTCCTGCTAAACAACTGAAACTTGGATGTACCCCGAAGCTGACGAATCAGCATCTTGATAATCCGGACAATAATCTCTTGTTCCTGTTCGGAATAAGGCCTATCTACTGTCTCTGTATAGGAGAGATAATAAACTTTCAGTTCTTCTTCCAGCTCTTGCAAAAAATGCATCCGCTCAACTCTGGAAAACTTCTTTCTACCAGTATGCAAATCTTTTAAAATCTTCATTTAGTCTATCTTTTTTTAAGTCTGATAAAAGCGTGAGTCCTTTAATAAGTACACTTATGGGGCATGGGACACTTAAAAGAGAGTCCGACTATTTCAATATAACAGAGAAGAAAAACTAATATTTCCTGCAAGAATCATTTCTTAAAAGTTATCCAAAACGGAAAACTTTCTGTATCAGGCAGAAAGAAAAGTTTCCCGAAATTTAATGTTAAATCCTATCCAAGCTATCACAATATCCTTTATCTTTGTATCCGGTTTCGGAACTAAAAAGAGGTTTAGTCAATGAGGGAACGCTGTGCAAATCGGCGACAGTACCCGCTGCTGTAATTCTCTGTGAATCCGCACACTATGTCACTGCATCCAGATGTGGGAAGGCGCTGCGGGGGAGGGATAAGTCAGAAGACCTGCCGGAGTCAAATAAACATATTATTAATCACTTTCGGGAGTTAAAGTTATGAACTACGCGGAAATTTGTATCATCAAACGAGATGGTAAAAGAGAAGATTTCTCTATCAGTAAGATCAAGAATGCGATCGGTAAAGCATTCAGTGCGACAGGGATTCAGGACGAGCAGCAACTGATTGCTGACGTCACGATGAGTGTAATCAGTCAGTTCACTAACCCCACGATCACCGTGGAGGAAATTCAGGACTTAGTAGAAAAGGCATTGATGAAGGTACGCCCCGAAGTAGCCAAGAAGTACATCATCTACCGCGAATGGCGGAACACGGAGCGGGACAAGAAAACCCAGATGAAGCACGTGATGGACGGCATCGTCGCCATCGACAAGAACGACGTGAACCTGAGCAACGCCAATATGAGCAGCCACACGCCTGCCGGACAAATGATGACATTCGCATCGGAAGTCACCAAAGACTATACCTATAAATATCTGTTGCCGAAACGTTTTGCCGAAGCGCACCAGTTGGGCGATATCCATATTCACGACCTCGATTACTACCCGACAAAGACGACCACCTGCATCCAATATGACATGGACGATCTCTTTGAACGTGGCTTCCGCACCAAGAACGGCAGCATCCGCACACCGCAAAGCATCCAAAGTTATGCTACGCTTGCCACCATCATCTTCCAGACCAACCAGAACGAGCAGCACGGCGGACAGGCAATCCCCGCCTTCGACTTCTTCATGGCAAAAGGAGTGGCAAAGTCTTTCCGCAAACATCTGGCTTCGTTCATCAATTTTTACGTGGCGATGGAGAACGGAACACAGGCGGACGAAAAAGCAATCCGCACCTTAATCAAGGAACATCTGCCTTCTATCAAATCGACCGAAGCAGAACGCGAGACATTGCGCATCGCCCTGATAGCCCTGCAAATCATTATAGACAAGGAACACCTGACACGCATCGCAGAAAAAGCGTACCAGCAAACAAAGAAGGATACGCATCAGGCAATGGAAGGATTTATCCACAACCTGAACACCATGCACTCCCGTGGAGGTAACCAAGTGGTATTCAGCTCCATCAACTACGGAACGGATACTTCCGCCGAAGGCCGCCTCGTGATCGAGGAACTGCTGAAAGCCACCATCGAAGGACTCGGAACACGTGGCGAAGTCCCCGTATTCCCGATCCAGATATTCAAAGTAAAGGACGGAGTTTCTTACTCCGAAAAGGACTTCGAGAAAGCGATGAAGGCGGAAAACATCGAAGACGCCATGCGGGGAACTTACGAAGCTCCGAACTTCGATCTGCTGCTAAGAGCTTGTCAGACTACATCGAAAGCGCTTTTCCCGAACTTCATGTTCCTGGACACGCCTTTCAACAAGAACGAGAAATGGAAAGCGGACGATCCGAAACGGTATATCTACGAGTTGGCTACAATGGGATGCCGCACCCGTGTATTTGAGAATGTGGCAGGAGAAAAATCATCTTTGGGACGCGGAAACCTTTCATTCACCACACTGAACATGCCGCGTCTCGCCATCGAAGCACGCATCAAGGCGGAAAATCTGATTGAGGGTGAACGCAACAAGGATGCCATCGAACAGAAAGCGAAAGAGATTTTCATGGAGTCAGTCCGCAATATGGCGACTCTTGTAGCCGATCAGCTGTACGAGCGCTACCAGTATCAACGCACCGCACTGGCACGCCAGTTCCCCTTCATGATGGGAAATGACGTATGGAAAGGCGGCGGCGCACTGAATCCGAACGAGCAAGTGGGCGATGCGTTACGCAGCGGTACGCTGGGCATCGGCTTTATCGGCGGACACAATGCAATGGTGGCACTTTACGGAGAAGGTCACGGACACAGCCAGAAGGCATGGGACACGCTGTACGAAGCTGTAATGGAAATGAACAAAGTGGTAGACGAATATAAAGAGAAATATAACCTGAATTATTCCGTACTTGCCACACCTGCCGAAGGACTTTCGGGACGTTTCACCAAGATAGACCGCCGGAAATACGGCAAAATCCCCGGCGTGACGGACCGCGATTACTACGTCAATTCCTTCCATGTGGATGTGAAGGAACCGATCAGCATCACCGAAAAGATCAGGTGCGAAGCGCCTTTCCACGCCATTACCCGCGGCGGGCACATTACGTATGTGGAATTGGACGGGGAAGCTCAGAAGAATGTACGTGCCATTGCGAAGATCGTAAAGGTCATGCACGACGAGGGCATCGGCTACGGCTCCATCAATCATCCGGTGGATACCTGCCACAACTGTGGATACAAAGGAGTAATCTTCGATAAATGCCCGGTATGCCAAAGCGAAAACATCTTACGTATGCGTCGCATCACCGGATACCTGACAGGTGACCTCAGCTCCTGGAACTCTGCCAAACGGGCGGAAGAAAAGGATCGTGTGAAGCACTTATAAAAGTTGAGAGTTGAGAAGGGAGAGTTGAGAGTTGGCTGCGCTGTGTGATGGCGGGCGGGGCTTTACTCTTCCTTCTTGTATATTATTTATACCCATTTATTTTTATTTTAAGATGAACACTCTCAATTCTCCACTTTCAGTTCTCCACTTATTATCGACTTATCCCGAAACGATTGTTGACGGTGAAGGCATCCGGTATTCGATTTATCTTGCGGGGTGTTCTCATCACTGCGTCGGCTGTCACAATCCGGAGAGCTGGAATCCGCGGGCGGGAGAACTGCTGACGGAGGAAAGGATTCAATCGATCATTCGGGAGATTAAAGCCAATCCATTGCTGGACGGGGTTACTTTTTCGGGAGGAGATCCGTTTTATAATCCGGAGGCTTTCCTGCTTTTTGTCAAAAGGGTAAAGGAGGAAACGGGGCTGAATATCTGGTGCTATACGGGATATACGTACGAAGAGATTCAGGCTAATCCGCGTTTGAAGGCTGTGCTCGACTACATAGATGTGCTGGTGGACGGGCGTTTCGAACAGGCGCTCTTTTCGCCTTATCTGGAATTTCGGGGAAGCAGCAATCAGAGGATATTGAGAATAGGTAATAAGTAATAGGTTATAGGTAATAATGGTGGGGGAGGTTTTGTATTAGTTTAGTGCGGGGGGAGCTGCTGCGAATTGTTGTGGGCGTGGTCTACTATGAACTGCTGCGGGCGTTGTCTCCTGCGCTAAAAAAACTTATATTTCAAAGAAGATTGAAACACGTACTTCTTTGTTTTGTTTACATTTACAGACAAAATAAGGTTCTACAAGAATAAGTTTTTTATGATACAAGCCAATAATACCACTTCTATAGATGAAACCGATGGACTGCCAATGCCGAGACGTATCTGGGCGGTGGTTTCCATCGGATTTGCACTTTGTATGTCGGTGCTCGACGTGAATATTATCAACATCGTACTCCCTACGCTTTCGCACGATTTCGGAACTTCGCCTGCTGTAACTACATGGATTATAAACGGTTATCAGTTGGCGATCGTTGTTTCGCTGCTGTCTTTCTCTTCTTTGGGGGAGATTATCGGTTATCGGAAAGTGTTCCTGTCGGGCATTGGGCTGTTTTGCATCACTTCGCTGATTTGCGCCTTGTCCGATTCATTCTGGACGCTGACGATTGCACGTATCTTTCAGGGATTCAGTGCGTCGGCCATCACAAGTGTGAATACGGCGCAGTTGCGCTACGTATATCCGAAAAGCCAGATTGGGCGGGGAATGGGAATCAATGCGATGGTAGTGGCGATATCGGCGGCTGCCGGTCCGTCGGTGGCAAGCGGCATACTTTCGATAGCCAGCTGGCACTGGCTGTTTGCCATCAATGTACCGCTGGGGATTACGGCACTGCTGCTGGGAATCAAGCATTTGCCGAGACAGGAAGAGCGGTCGAAGCGGAAGTTTGACTTCGTGAGTGCGATAGCCAATGCGGTCACATTCGGGTTACTGATTTATACGCTGGACGGATTTGCGCATCATGAGGAGATGGATTTCCTTGTGCTGCAATTGATCATATTGGCCATCGTAGGAACGTTTTACGTACGGAGGCAACTGACTCAGACGACTCCGTTGCTGCCACTGGACTTATTGCGGATACCGATTTTCCGGCTTTCGATTCTGACGTCTATCTGTTCGTTTATCGCTCAGATGGCGGCCATGGTATCTCTCCCGTTTTTCCTTCAGAATACGTTGGGTCACAGCGAGGTCATGACAGGATTGCTGCTGACTCCGTGGCCGTTGGCGACTCTTGTGACGGCACCGTTGGCAGGTTATCTGGTGGAACGCATTCATCCGGGGATATTGGGGAGTATCGGGATGGCCTTGTTTGCTGTCGGACTTTTTTCACTTTCGGGGCTTACTGCCGAATCGTCCGATATCAGTATAATTCTTCGTCTGATGCTTTGCGGAGCCGGTTTCGGATTGTTTCAGACACCCAATAACAGTACGATTATCTCTTCCGCCCCAACGAAACGTTCGGGCGGTGCAAGTGGAATGCTGGGGATGGCACGGTTGCTGGGACAAACGTTCGGTACTACGTTGGTAGCGTTGCTTTTCAGTTTTGTCGTGCACGACCGGAGTACGGCGGTCTGCCTCATGGTCGGAAGTGGGTTTGCTGTTGTGGCGGCGATTGTCAGCAGTCTGCGGTTGTCGCAACCGTCTACGCTGAAAAGAGAAACGAATCAGTCATGACGAACAGAAATTTCTGTCATCCGAAGCGAAAATCATGGGAGAAGAAAATGGGATCAATCCGGAAAACTGGTTGTTTCCAGTTTGTTTCTTTCCGAACGGAAAATGAATCAAACAGTAGTATCTCCATTGGGGGTGACTAAAAAGTCGATTCTATCTCGAATCTCCTCCTTCGGGAAGAGTGGTCGAAGACCGAGGTGGTAGGAAAAAGAATGTTTATTCCTATTTCTTTGTAATGATAGGGTTATGTGTTCACCTACCACCTCCCCCTACGGGTACTCCTCCTTCCCGAAGGAGGAGATTTAAGATACTATTGACTTTTTAGTCAGCCCCATTCAAGATACTATTGATTATCATTTAGCTCAAAACCGTGCGATATAGAGCCCAACCAGCTTTTTGGCTAACCCAGAGAATGTTAATGATTTAACATTCGTCTCCGGGCATCCAGAGAGCCCAAAGGAGAAAGGGCGTATCATCGTTGGCAGACTAAGGCATTTATCGTATATAGAAACGGCGCTTTAACGTAGTGTTAAAGCGCCGTTTCTATATATGATAAATAGTACGTTCTATTTTACTGTATTTCAGCAATATACATTGCTTCATCGCCGACGTCCTCCTTTTATCCGCCAGCAGTCCGCTGTCGCCGGGATTGCTGTTCTGACAACTTCCGGTCTGCACGCGGGAAGACGGATGTGTATGCCTTGCCGGTCCCTGCTTAGAAGAAAAACCTCAATATGTCATTGAAGTTTGCCCAAATCAGCAAGCCGAACAGAAGCACCATACCGGTCATCTGAGCGTACTCCATAAACTTGTCACTCGGTTTACGACGGGCTATCATCTCGTAGAAGAGGAAGAGCACGTGTCCGCCGTCCAATGCGGGGATCGGAAGAATGTTCATGAAGGCAAGGATGATGGAAAGGAAGGCGGTCATGTACCAGAACTGGTGCCAGTCCCACGTAGCAGGGAAAATGCTTCCGATAGTGCCGAAGCCGCCCAACTGTTTGGCTCCTTCTTTCGAGAAGAGATATTTCATGTTGCCGACGTATCCTTTCAATGTCTTCACACCCAAAGAGACGCCTGCGGGGAAAGATTCAAAGAATGTGTATTCCTTTTTCACCATAGGCAACAGACGATCCGTTGTCAGACTGGCAACTACGCCCATCAGATAAGCGGAATCCACGCGCAGGGAAGTCGTATCGGTCACACCGCCACGCACATACGTCAGCGTAATCAGACGAGGGTCGATGCTGTCTTTCAGAAGTGCTTCGGCGTTTTTCTTGCGTTCCGCCATCGTCTGCTTGAAATCAGAGAAGGAGATGGATTTTCCGTCCAATGCGATGATACTGTCGCCCGGCAGAATGCCTGCCTGCGCAGCGGGAGAATTAACCATCACGCTGTCAATCACATACGGGAAACGGAAAGAAGCGAAACGAACGCTGTCCGCCATCAGGCGCTGCATCATGTCTTCGGGAATGTAGACGGAGGCTTTCTTGCCGTCACGAAGCACTGATACCTCACGGGCATCGGCTATCTGACTCAGCATATCGCCGTCATAACGTACGAAAGGCACATTGTCGGCAGACAAAAGGATGTCGCCATCCTGAAAACCGACCGCTTTCGCCGTTTCGTTGAAGTCCATACCGAGGGGAGCTTCTTGAACCTTTATATACTGGTCGCCCCAAGCGAAAAGAATCATTGAATAAATAAAAAGCGCCAACAGGAAGTTGAACAGCACACCGCCCACCATGATCAGAAGGCGTTGCCAAGCCGGCTTGGAACGGAACTCCCAAGGTTGCTCAGGCTGCTTCATCTGTTCGGTGTCCATCGACTCGTCTATCATTCCGGCTATCTTGACGTAACCGCCCAGCGGCAGCCATCCTACCGCATACTCCGTATCACTTCTCTTGGGTTTGAACTTGAACAAGGTAAACCACGGGTCAAAGAACAAGCAGAATTTTTCTACACGCACCTTGAACAACCGGGCAAAAAGGAAATGCCCGCCTTCATGAATAATAACGAGCAAGGATAAGCTCATTATCAGTTGCAGGGCACGAATTAAAAATGTTTCCATATAGTCTATTTACAATTTAAAGCCTCATCCAAACCCTCTGCTCATAAGAGGAAAACCGAGGCGCTTTCTAATTTATATTACTTATTTATATTTTTCATTGTTCACGAAATCAGCTCCGGCGCTATCACGGAATCAGCTCCGCAGCTATTCTCCGCGCTTCGGCGTCGGTAGCCACATAGTCGTCGTAAGCAGGAGCGGCTACAAACGCGGCACGTTCCATTGTCTTTTCGATCACATCGCTCATACCGAGGAAGCTGATGCCGTCCCGGAGGAAAGCGGCTACCACTACTTCGTTAGCGGCATTGACAATGCAAGGCATATTTCCGCCCCGATACATCGCCTCGTAAGCCAGGGCAAGGTTGCGGAAACGCTTCGTATCCGGTTGCTCGAACGTCAGGTTCGTGCACTGGGTGAAGTCGAGCCTGTCGAAAGAAGAGCAGATACGGTCGGGATACGAGAACGCATACTGGATGGGCAGACGCATATCCGGCATGCCTAGCTGTGCCTTGACGGCACCGTCCTCAAACTGCACCATGGAATGAATGACCGACTGCGGATGCACCACCACCTCGATCTGGCTGGGCTGCACGCCGAACAGCCATTTCGCCTCGATGACCTCAAAGCCTTTGTTCATCATGGATGCGGAGTCAATGGTGATCTTGGCTCCCATCTCCCAGTTGGGATGTTTCAATGCCTGTGTCTTGGTGACGGACTTCAGCTGCTCCAGCGTGCAGGTCCGAAACGGACCACCGGAAGCGGTCAGTATCACCTTCTCAATCGGGTTCCCGACTTCTCCAGCTAAACACTGGAAGACTGCCGAGTGTTCAGAGTCCACCGGCAAAATGGGAGTGTGGTATTGCTGTGCCAGTTGGTTGATCAGTTCTCCCGCCACCACAAGCGTCTCCTTATTGGCAAGCGCAATGGCTTTCTTGGCACGAATGGCGTTGATCGTCGGCTTCAGTCCGGCATAGCCCACCATTGCCGTCAGCACCATATCTACCGGTCCGGCCTCCACGATCTGACAGACCGCGTCGATTCCGGCATATACTTTGATCGGAAGGTCGCTCAGCGCTTCCTTCAGTTGGGCGTACTTTTCTTCGTTGGCTATCACCACCACTTCCGGCTGGAACTTGCGTGCCTGTGCAATCAGCAGTTCTACCCGGTTGTTGGCCGTCAGGGCATAGGCTTCGTAGAGGTCGGGGTGTTCTTCGATCACCTGCAACGCCTGCGTCCCGATAGAGCCCGTAGAGCCTAAAATAGCTATTTGTTTCTTCTTATTCTTCTTTTCTGAATCCATTATTATCTAATTCCTCTGTCACTTGTCACTTATAATCGTATATCCCACTTCTCGTCATTGGCTTTAAAACACGATGTATTTCTCCGGATTGACAGGATGTCCCTTGTACCACAGTTCGAAGTGGAGATGCGGCCCTGTGCTGAGCGTTCCGCTGTTTCCCACCAGTGCGATGGCTTCGCCTCCTTTCACGCGGTCGCCTTCTTTTTTCAGCAGCGAGCCGCAGTGCTTGTAGATCGAGACGAAATCCTGACTGTGCTGTACGCCTATCACGTAACCGGTTTCAGCGGTGTAGGTGCTCAGAAAGACGGTGCCGTCCATAGTTGCCAGCACGCTTTCGTTGGGGTTGGCGGCAATATCCGTTCCAAAGTGTTTCTTATCGGTGTTGAAATGGTCGGAAACCATTCCACGGGTCGGACGATACAGGATCAGTCCGTTGACATCCGGCTGCGAAACGATCGTAGTCAGATTATATTTTTCATTTTCTTCGTATTGGCGGCGAAATTCCTCTTCACGTCTGGTACGTTCCATCAGGGTGTCTTCGCGGGCGGCGGTCAGCGAGTCGAGCGTCTGCACGCTGTCTATGGGCACTTTTCCGCTGAAAATATCCTGTATGTTCATGATGTAGAGGTTCTGCCTGTTGAGCAATTCCTGCAAGGAATCCACGCGGAGCGCGTTGTCCACGATCTGACTGCGGACTTCACTGTTCATATATCCGGGGAGATAGTTGCGCAAAGGGGTGAAGGCAATGATACAGGCGGCAATCAGAAAAAGCACCGCCAGCACGGACAACAGCACCGAAAGCCCGTTCAGCTTGGATACCCGAAGCCCCACGATTTCTTCAAGGGTATTCTCATTGATAATGGTGAGTTTATACTTGAACTTGAAATTGTTCCAAAATGCTTTACTCCGTTTTCTTGGCATCTTTATTAATTATTAATCTTCCTCCAAATCTTCCAAATTCAACAATCCTTCGGGAAGCTCGACTGTGATGAGCTTCTTTTCCTGATTGATTTCCACTATAAATTCTTCCTGTGCAGGAATGAGGAGTTCTTCTCCGTCCTCCTGTTCGACCACAAAAAGGGTGTTCACCGTAGCGGTATCCACTTCGACCACTTCGCCCAGCTCGCCGTGACGAACGTCTTCCATGCGGAAACCGACGAAGAAGTTCCACGACAGTTCGCCGTCTTCCGCCTCTTCCGCGTGCTTCACCGGGAAGTAGACTTCGACATTGGTGAACATACGCGCGCGTTCCGCCGTTTCTATGCCTTCAAGCTTCACCAGTGCGGTGGAGTCCGAACGGAAACGGTATTCTTCGATGAAAAACGGTACGAAAATACCGTCGAGCAGGCAGATCAGATAATCGCAGTCCACACGGTCGAAGATGTCGTCCGTGAAGGTAAACTGCAACTCGCCGTGAATGCCGTGCGGCTTGTTGAATAGTCCGATTTTATATACTTCTTCTTTCTTTATCATATTCGAGTGATTCTGGCGCCGATGGCGTTAAGTCGTCCTTCGATGTTCTGGTAGCCACGGTCTATCTGTTCGATATTGCTGATCGTGCTGGTTCCTTCGGCGCTCATGGCGGCGATGAGAAGGGCGATTCCCGCACGGATATCGGGCGAAGTCAGTCGGGCGCCGCGCAGCTTGAAGCCGTGGTTGTGTCCGATTACTACGGCACGGTGAGGGTCGCAAAGGATGATCTGAGCACCCATGTCGATGAGCTTGTCTACAAAGAACAGGCGGCTTTCGAACATCTTCTGATGGATCAGTACGCTTCCTTTGGCTTGGGTGGCCACCACGAGCATCACGCTCAGCAAGTCGGGTGTCAGTCCCGGCCAGGGGGCGTCGGCAATGGTCATGATGGAGCCGTCGATGAATGATTCTATTTCGTATGTTTCCTGTGCAGGGACGTAGATATCGTCTCCCCTCTGTTCCAGTTTGATGCCCAGCCGGCGGAAACTTTCGGGGATGATGCCGAGGTTCTCGTAGGAAACGTTTTTAATGGTAATTTCGCTTTTGGTCATGGCAGCCATGCCGATGAAACTCCCGACTTCAATCATGTCGGGCAATACGGTGTGCTGTGTGCCGTGCAGTTCTTCCACGCCCTCGATGGTGAGCAGATTGGAAGCGATGCCGCTGATCTTTGCTCCCATCCGGTTGAGCATACGGCAGAGCTGCTGCAAGTAAGGTTCGCAGGCGGCATTGTAAATGGTGGTAGTGCCTTTTGCCAGTACGGCAGCCATCAGAATGTTGGCTGTACCGGTCACGGACGCTTCATCAAGCAGCATATAGCTGCCTTGAAGCCTGTCGGCCGTTATCTCATAGATACCCCGCGACTCGTCATAACGGAAATCGGCTCCCAAATTCTGAATCCCCACAAAGTGGGTGTCCAGACGACGGCGACCGATCTTGTCTCCACCCGGCTTCGAAATCAACGCCTTCCCGAAACGTGCCACCATCGGACCGATCAGCATCACCGACCCCCGAAGACTCGAACACTTCTTCAAGAACTCATCACTCTCCAAATAAGCCAGATCAACGTTCTCCGCCTTAAAACTGTAAGTATCAATGCCTTCCTTTGCAACCGTCACTCCCATCTCCCGCATAAGCTGAATCAGATTGTTGACATCCAGAATGTCAGGTATATTGTTCACCGTCACTTCCTCAGCAGTCAGCAACGTGGCACAGATAATCTGCAAAACTTCGTTTTTGGCCCCTTGCGGATGAATCTCCCCGCTAAGCCGATGTCCTCCTTCAATTACAAATGAAGCCATTTATTTTAAGTAATAGGTAATAAATAACAAGTAATAGGTAATAGGTAAAATAGGTAATAGGTAATAAGTAATAATAAGTAAGATTCTCAATACATGCAACACGCCGAACGCAGCTATGCTATTACTTATTACCTATTACTTATTACCTTTTAATATCTTCTCCGCGGATTATTATTCCGATTATTGGTATAGTTCACCTTTGGGCGGTAGTTCTGGTTCAGGCGTTCTGCCATCAGTCGGACGATGTCGTCTGTCAGTTGGAGCTTGCCGCCGGAAAGTTCGTTGAGGTCTTCCGCAATTTTGCGGTCGTCTACGGTATCTTTGTTCCATGCCATGTAGTCTTTCTTCATGTGGTTGCAGATCATGGCTGTCAGATTTCTCTTGTCGTTTCCTTCGGGAAGTTCGCAGGCTTTCTTGATCAGCACTTCCAGCGTGTGTCCGTAGTGGCGGTAGCGCATACGGGTGGTAGAATACGGGATTGGTTCCGGCTTGGTCACCAGGTTGTCTTCGCGGATGATTTCGTAGGGATAGTCAATATCCAGCTCAAAACCGGACATGATGGCCAGGTGATCCCAGAGTTTATGCTTGAAATCGGGCACATCACGCAAATGGGGGAACATATTTCCCATAATGTTGATAATTGTGTTAGCACAACGCTGACGCTCGGCACGGTCCTGAATGGTCAACGCATAATCTACCATGTTCTGTATGCTGCGGCCGTACTCGGGAAGCGGCATTCTTTTCTGCTGGGTATTGTATTGCATCTTTTAAATTAAAAGTTTTAAAATTAAAAATTAAAAGTCGGAGGACGACGGTCACTCACTAATCACTGTTTCCCGCCAAAGGCGGTTCACTTACTGAGGCACTTTATTCTACCGAAGTGCGTTATTCAAGAAGCGACTTCTTCGGCAACGAGGCTACAAATTCTTTCAGATAGAAAGGTTCGAAGTAGGCCACGTCTTTATAGTCTTCCCTGGCAACTGCTTTTTCTGCCAGCGGATACATCATCTTCGCCAACGGATGAATGTCATCGATAAAATGCGCATTCGGATGCGTGATCTTCTCGCGGCACTTGGCGGCTCCATTTCCGTAGAAATAAACGGGCGCTTCGTTCAGAAACTCCAGATAGGAGTTCTCATCGACAATATCGGCGGCGATAGCGCGCTTCACGTTCAATGCACGGTCGTAAACGGCAGCGTACACTTCCATACGGCGGGCATCGAGCATCGGGCAGAGCAACGCATCTTCCGGCAAATCGTGATACAGCAACACGGGCACACTCAGCACTTCGAGCGTAGGAAGACCGATCAAGGGTACATTCCGTCCGTAACAAATGCCTTTTGCCATCGAAACTCCAATCCGCAATCCTGTGTATGATCCCGGACCGCAACTCACTGCAACTGCATCCAAAGGTATGGCATGACTATCAATGAACGACAACGCTTCATCAACAAATACTCCCAAAGACACGGCGTGTGAAGGGCCCTTCAAGTCTTCTTTCACAAAAATCGTCTGTCCGTCTTGACTTGCCGCTACCGAGCAAACAGTGGTAGAGGTTTCAATATTCAGTATACACGACATAAAAATCAGCTTATTAAATTGTCGCAAATTTACATGATTATTTCCAATTCTTAAAATATTCGTGTACTTTTGCACAAAACTTTAAGTATATGATACAGTCGATGACAGGATACGGCAAAGCTACGGCCGAACTTCCAGATAAAAAGATAAACGTAGAAATCAAGTCGCTCAACAGCAAAGCAATGGATCTTTCCACTCGCATCGCTCCGGCTTATCGTGAAAAAGAGATCGAAATCCGCAACGAAGTCTCCAAAGTACTGGAACGTGGAAAGGTGGACTTCAGCCTCTGGATAGAGAAAAAAGAGGGTACGGACAGCGCAACGGTCAACAAGGAGTTGATGAAAAATTATTTTTATCAACTCGACGAAATCTGCATCGAACAAGGAATACCCAAACCTGCTCCCAATGAATGGCTACAACTATTACTCCGTATGCCGGACGTCATGTCCAAGACTGAAATCCAAGAGTTGACGAAAGAAGAATGGGAAATGGTACGTGCCACCGTACTCGAAGCAATCGGTCATCTGGTGGACTTCCGCAAACAGGAAGGCGCCGCACTGGAAAAGAAGTTCCGCGAAAAGATAGCTAACATCGCACTGCTGCTCGAAAAGATAACTCCTTACGAAAAAGAACGGGTGGAGAAAGTCAAGGAACGTATCACCGATGCGCTCGAAAAGACACTCAACACGGACTATGACAAGAATCGGCTGGAACAAGAATTGATTTATTACATCGAAAAGCTGGATGTCAACGAGGAAAAACAACGCCTCACCAACCACCTGAAATATTTCATCAGCACGCTGGAAAGCGGCAACGGACAAGGCAAAAAGCTCGGTTTCATCGCTCAGGAAATGGGACGGGAAATCAATACGCTCGGCAGCAAGTCCAATCATGCCGAAATGCAGAAAATCGTTGTGCAAATGAAAGATGAGCTGGAACAGATCAAGGAACAGGTGCTGAACGTAATGTAATTATTTAATGGAAAGTTGAAAATTGAAAATGTCGACAAGTCTATGATTTTCAACTTTCAACTTTCAATTCTCAATTTTCAATTAAACAAATGACTGGCAAGTTAATTATTTTTTCTGCCCCGTCCGGTTCGGGCAAATCGACTATTATCAACTATCTGCTGACGCAGAACTTAAATCTTGCGTTCTCCATTTCTGCAACCAGCCGCCCACCGCGCGGGACGGAGAAACACGGGGTTGAATATTTCTTCCTTACTCCCGAAGAGTTCCGTTGTCGCATTGAGAACAACGAGTTTTTGGAATACGAAGAAGTGTACAAGGATCGGTATTACGGAACGCTGAAAGAACAAGTGGAAAAGCAGTTGGAGAAGGGGCAGAACGTGGTATTCGACTTGGATGTAGTGGGCGGATGTAATATCAAAAAGTATTACGGTGAGCGTGCGTTGTCCATCTTCGTACAGCCGCCCTCCATCGAAGAACTCCGTTGCCGACTGACGGGTCGGGGTACGGATGATCCCGAAGTTATCGAGTGCCGCATCGCAAAGGCGGAATACGAAATGACTTTTGCTCCCCAGTTTGATCGTGTCATCGTCAATGATGATTTGGAGGCGGCAAAGGCTGAGACGTTGGAGGTTATCAAAGAATTTCTGAATAAGGAATGAAAGAATCTCTGAAAAAACGAATAGAGAGCATAGAAAAGAAGGAGGGATCGACCGAAAAATTCATGTATCTGTGCGGCATTATCGGCATTGTAGATATAGTGTTCGGTATCCTTTCACTTTATCTGCATTTTTGGATTGCCGCCGGCATCTTTTTCTTAATTGCTGTGAGGCAGGCTATCGTTTTTCCCAAATGGAGAAAAAAGCTGAGAATGGAAAGGGAAGCCAAGAAGATGACAGAAAGTCAAAGTTGAAAAAGAAGGTCTAAAAGAGAACCCAAAAGAGCAAAAAAAGAACAAAGAATAGAAAGATAAGAAGACGTCAAGAAGAAAAAAGTAAAAACGAGAAGATGAGAATGGCAGAGAGCAATAAACTAAAAACCGGAATCTTCAGCGGGTCATTCAATCCGGTACACATCGGACATCTGGCCTTGGCCAACTATCTTTGCGAGTATGAAGGGCTGGATGAAATTTGGTTTATGGTCAGCCCGCAAAACCCGCTGAAAGCAGGAACGGAGCTATGGCCAGACGACCTGCGTCTCCGGTTAGTAGAACTTGCCACAGAAGAATATCCCCGCTTCCGCTCTTCAGACTTCGAGTTTCATCTGCCCCGCCCTTCATACAGCGTACATACGTTGGAAAAGCTACATGAAACTTATCCGGAACGGGACTTCTACTTAATTATCGGCTCGGATAACTGGGCACGCTTCGACCGCTGGTATCAATCGGGGCGCATCATCAAAGAAAACCGTATTCTTATCTATCCCCGCCCCGGATTTCCGGTAAATGAAAACGGGCTGCCCGAAACAGTCCGTCTGGTCCATTCGCCTACCTTTGAAATAAGTTCGACGTTTATCCGTCAGGCACTTGATGAGAAGAAAGATATAAGATACTTCTTGCATCCAAAGGTTTGGGAGTATATTAGAGAATATATCCGACAGAGTATAACGGATAATTAATCATCCACTCTTGCTTCCGATAATCTGACATAGAAAATCGTACTCCGTGTAATCCCGCATTTTTCTCTACGAAGAAACGCAAACTCTTCGATTGCAGATTTTCCTCAGCTTTTACTTCAACAGGGATGACGCTAACATCTTTTTGTAAAAGGAAATCCAGTTCTCCTCTGGATGTATCCGAAGACCAGTAGTAAATACTCAGTCCTTTCACTGACTTCAATTGTTGTAATACATACTGCTCTGTAATAGCTCCTTTATAATCACTAAACAACACATTCCCCTCCAATAACGCTTGCGGTGGAAGCCCGCTCATAGCTCCCATTAATCCGGTATCTAACAAAAATAATTTAAATGCCGAAAAGTCCTCATAAGCCGACAATGGGATTCCGGCTTTTTTCACTCGGCTAACCTTGTAAATAAGTCCTGCATCAATCAGCCACTCAATAGCCAACTCAAAATCTTTCGCTCTGGCTCCTTCCTTCACGACACCATAAATAAACTTCTTATTTTCCTTAGCCAATTGAGCCGGAACAGAACGCCAAATCATACGAATCCGAGGCACTTCGGCAATAGGAGCATGTTTGGAGAAATCACGATCATAAGAATCCAGAATTGTCTGCTGTAGCTGTCGCACTTCGGCATAGTCTTTATGATTAATAAAGGCATTCACAACTTCAGGCATTCCTCCGACATAATAATACTGTTTGAGCAAATCTATCAATTTAGAACGAAAAGCAGCGATCAGCCCCCAGTCTTTTTTTGCAAGTAAACGGGCAAAAGCCTCTTGCCCGACAGCCTCCAAAAACTCCGAAAAAGAAAGAGGATATAAATCCATAAAATCGACCTTCCCGACGGGAAAAGAATCATTGCTATGCATGGCAATGCCAAGGAGGGAACCTGCTGCAACCACATGATACTGAGGAGCTTTTTCTTGAAAATACTTCAATGCCGTCAATCCGCGAGGCGCTTCCTGAATTTCATCAAAAATAATTAATGTCTCAGTATCTACTACGATGCCGGTCACTAATTGAATAGCCATCAGAATGCGCTCGACATCAAAGTCTTTCTGAAAAACATCTTTCATCACTTCGTTATCCTCAAAATTGATGTAAGCAAACTGTCTGTAAGCTGATGATGCAAATTCTTTCATCAACCATGTCTTCCCCACCTGCCGGGCACCACGAACAATCAAAGGTTTCCGTGTTGTCTTCTCCTTCCAGTCATATAACTGTTGCATTGCATCTCTTCTCATATTTATTCTTTTATAATCAACGATTTATGAACTGCAAATATAAGCAACTGAATAGAAAAGAACAAAAAGTCATGCATAAAAATGTGCTAATAACACAAAAAGTCGTACCTAAAAGTGTGGAGTTCATCAGAAAGTCGTACCTAAAAGTGTATCTACTCTTTGAGACGATGAAGCGTAATCATTATGATTTCTGCCGGAGCACCGATTCGTACAGGCATCTGAGAAGTACCGATCCCATTAGTAACAATCAATGGCATTTTAGTTGAATTGTACGCCAGTCCGGTCAGAAAGCGGGTGCCGTAGTGGGAGTTCTGTATCGGGGCGTAACCGAATACGCGTACCTGTCCACCATGAGTATGTCCCGCCAAAGCGATGTCCGTGTTGGCCACCGAAACATCCTCCACGTAGTCGGGAGTATGCACCAACAAGATAACGAAGTCGTTGGGAGAAAGCGCCAGTGTGGGCGACACCCCATTTTGTTTCAAGTCGAAAGGATTGCGTACTCCGGCAAGGATAATCTGCTGACCGTCTTTGCGTAATGTATCGACTTCGTGTTCCAGCGGACGCATCCCGTAATGCTTCATCGTGCGGATTATTTCGTCATGGCAGCGTTCATAATCATTATTTCCCATTACTCCGAAAGTTCCCATCGGTGTTTTCACACGAGCCAATGCGGCAAATAACGGTTCTACGTATTCACAGCCTTCCTGATAGTCTCCTCCCATCAGCAAGACGTCCGGTTTTTGGGCGATCAAAAGATCGACAAGGTTGTTCAAGCCTTTCTCTTTCAGCAGACTCTTGTAATGCAAGTCGGAAATGAAGGCGATGCGGAAGCCTTCGAAGGCTTCGGGGACATCACGGTGGGTGAAGTCATATTCCACGACACGGTCTATGCCGCTATAAGTGGCAGGGACGTTCACGGTAGAAGACGTGATCTTCGTTCCGCGAAGTACCAAATTACGTTCTTCCTGCTCGGTCGCAGCTTCTTTCTTCGCTGTTTTCTTCTGCTTTTTCGTCGAAACTTTCAAGTCGGCAAGCTGAGAATGATCCGGAGCAAACAGGTCGTCGATAGCGGCGGAACTGTCCGGACGGACGGAATCGACATTGAGCACAGGACGAGGCAGGGTCGATACGACATTCTTCTTTGACTTACAAGATACGAACAGGAATAATACGAATATTATGAACAGGTAATTTATTTTTTTCATCTTCTTTGGTTTATTTTCTTCTACATATAACACATTCCCCCACTATTTGAGGCGCAAAGATAGGAAAAATCATGTATCTTTGTCCGTCAAAACTTATTATTATATATTAAAGCATGGAAGAAGTAAAGCGTAACTCGCTGCGTGCGTGGATATTAGCAGCACGTCCCAAAACTCTGACAGGAGCCATTACGCCGGTCATGATCGGTAGCGCACTTGCTTATATGGATGGACATTTTCAATGGTTGCCGGCCCTTATCTGCTGCCTGTTCGCCGGTCTGATGCAAATTGCCGCCAATTTTATCAACGACCTCTTCGACTACCTCAAAGGAACCGACCGCGAAGACCGGCTGGGACCGGAACGAGCCTGCGCACAAGGCTGGATTTCACCGAGAGCCATGCGAAACGGAATCATCGTCACCGTCCTGTTCGCCTGTCTGATCGGATCTGCGCTGCTGTTTTATGCCGGATGGGAGCTGACCATAGTAGGACTTCTCTGCGTACTCTTCGCTTTCCTCTATACCACAGGTCCTTATCCATTATCCTACAACGGCTGGGGCGATGTTCTGGTCATCGTATTTTTCGGATTCGTCCCCGTGGGTGGAACGTACTACGTACAGGCGCTGACATGGACTTCGGACACAACGGTAGCTTCTCTGATCTGCGGACTGCTGATTGATACCTTGCTGGTAGTCAACAATTACCGAGACCGTGAAGCGGATGCACGGAGCGGAAAGCGGACGGTCATCGTTCGTTTTGGCGAGAAGTTCGGACGCTATCTTTATTTGATGCTGGGGGTGGCAGCAAGTCTTCTGTGTTTCTGGTTCTTCTTCGAAGGACACTTGTTTGCCGCACTTCTTCCGTTACTCTACCTGATTCCTCATGTCCTCACATGGAGACGGATGGTGCAGATTCACAGTGGTAAAAAATTAAACAGCATACTAGGTGAGACTTCACGTAATATGCTGTTAATGGGTATTTTGCTATCAATAGGATTCTTGATCCGACATTGATTTATTTTCCGTACATCTTTTCGTAATAGCCTTGATAGTCTCCGCTGGTCACCTCTTCCACCCAGTCTTGATTTTCAAGATACCATACGATTGTCTTCACGATGCCATCTTCAAATTTCGTTTCGGGATACCAGCCCAAGGCGTTCGTGATCTTCGTGGGATCAATGGCATAACGCTGGTCGTGCCCCAGACGGTCTTTGACAAAAGTGATCAGATCGTTGTTGATCCAGTCAACGGAGATTTCTCCGTCTTCACCTTTCACTTTCTTTTTAAGGACCTGACGATATTCCGGTTTCTCGGTCATTAGTTTACGGATAGTGGCAATGGTCAGCTTCACAATTTCAAGATTGGTTTCTTCGTTGTGACCACCTACGTTGTACACCTCGCCCTCTTTGCCTTCGCGCACTACCAAGTCGATCGCTTTGCAGTGGTCTTCTACGTAAAGCCAGTCGCGCACGTTGCTTCCGTCACCGTAGACAGGCAGATGTTTGCCTTCGAGTATATTCTTGATAATCAGCGGAATCAGTTTTTCGGGAAAATGATAGGGGCCGTAGTTGTTGGAACAGCGGGTGATCGTTACCGGCATTTTATAAGTGTCGTGATAAGCCATGACTACCATGTCGGCACTGGTTTTCGAAGCGCTGTACGGGCTGTGCGGACAAAGCGGGGTTTCTTCCGTGAAGTAGCCTTCCGCACCGAGTGAGCCGTACACCTCGTCGGTAGATACCTGATGGTAGCGCACTCCTTTTCTCCAGGTAGGATATCCCTGTTCGTCCTTACCCATCACCCAGGCACGGCGGGCACAATCCAGCAGATTCTGCGTACCGAGGATGTTGGTGATCAGAAACAGTTGCGGGTTTTCGATACTGCGGTCTACATGGCTTTCGGCGGCGAAGTTCACGACATAGTCGAAACGGTATTCGGCAAAAAGGCTGTCCACCACTTCGCGGCTGCAAATGTCTCCTTTGATAAAGAAACAACGTTCGTTATCGATATCTTTGGCAATAGTTCCCAGATTACCCGCATACGTCAGGGCGTCAAGAACCACCACTTTTATATCGCTGTGCTTGGCCAAGATATACTTAATATAATTGGCGCCAATAAATCCTGCGGCACCGGTCACCAGATAAGTTTTCATATATGATTATTTATGTTTATTTCAAGGGTTGTTTAGACAGTTCTATCAGGTATTTACCGTATTCGGTCTTTTCGAGTTTCTGTCCGAGCAGCAGCAATTGTCCGGACGAAATCCATCCTTGCCGCCAGGCTATCTCTTCGATACAGCTGACGTAGAAGCCTTGCCGGTTCTGAATGGTAGCCACGAAGTTGGAGGCTTCGAGCAGGCTGTCGCAGTTTCCGGTATCCAGCCATGCGAATCCGCGTCCGAACAGTTCCACGTTCAGTGTTCCTTCTTCGAGGTACAGGCGGTTCAGGTCCGTTATCTCATATTCTCCACGTGCCGAAGGGCGGAGAGAAGCCGCTTTTTCCGTCACGGTAGCGTCGTAGAAATAAAGTCCGGGAACGGCATAATTACTTTTCGGCACCAGTGGCTTTTCTTCCAGAGAAATCACTTTGCCTTGTTCGTCGAACTCCACTACCCCATAAGCCCGAGGATCTTTCACATAATAGCCGAAGATGCAGGCTCCCTTCTCCACACCGGCAGCACGCCGGAGCATAGCGGAAAACCCTTGTCCATAAAACATATTGTCCCCAAGAATCAGACAACCTGCCTCACCGTTCAAGAAATCAGCTCCCAACACAAAGGCTTGTGCCAGTCCGTTAGGCTGCTCCTGTATTTTGTAAGAGAAAGACATCCCGAGCTCCTCACCTGAGCCCAACAAGTCCCGAAACATCGGCAAATCACGCGGAGTAGAGATGATCAAGACCTCCCGTATCCCTGCCAGCATAAGCGTAGACAGCGGATAATAGATCATCGGCTTGTCGTATACGGGCATGATTTGTTTGGAAATCGCTTTGGAAAGCGGATAAAGACGAGTGGCGCTTCCACCGGCCAGAATAATTCCTTTCATTGTCGTCTGAGTTATTCATTTTACTGTGTGCAAAGGTCGGAAAGAAATCTGACGTGACAAAATGAATTGTAAGAAATCTATCCTGCCAGTTCAATAACTTCGAGGTCTTTGAACGTTCCGTTGTCGATGACAAAGCGCACCATTGTCCGCACTTTATGGAATCCGGACATCCCTGCGGCTCCGGGATTGATGTGCAGCATGTCCAACGTTTTGTCGTATTTCACCTTTAATATATGGGAGTGTCCGCTGATGAAAAGTTTCGGCGGACGTGCCATCAGGCTGCCGATAACCGAAGGGTCGTACTTGCCCGGATACCCGCCGATATGCTTGATCAGCACTTCCGCTCCGTCCACCGTGAAGCGGTTCACCTGCGGGAACATCTTCCGTATTTCCTGCCCGTCTATGTTGCCGTAAACCGCCCGCAGGGGACGGAAAGCCGCCAGCTTCTCGGCTACTTCTACCGAACCGATATCTCCGGCATGCCAGATTTCGTCGCACGATTCAAAATATTCGAGATATTTTTCGTCCCAATAAGCGTGGGTATCGGACAATAATCCAATTCTTGTCATAATTTTCTTTGTTTAGTCCTGCAAAGATACTATATTTGGGAAAATCTTAAAGCACATGGAAAGCAAATATAATTATTTCAAACGTGATATCAGCTGGCTCTCATTCAACTATCGGGTGTTGCTCGAAGCGCTGGATGAGCACCTGCCGCTATACGAGCGCATCAATTTCATCTCCATCTACTCCTCCAATCTGGAAGAATTTTACAAAATCCGGGTGGCGGACCACAAGGCCGTGGCATCCGGCGCAACGGAGAGCGATGAAGAAACCGTACAATCCGCCCGCGAACTCGTGGAAGAAATCAACCACGAAGTAAACCGCCAGCTGGACGACCGTGTACGCATTTACGAAGAAAAGATACTGCCCGCCCTGCGCAAAAACCACATCATCTTCTACCAGGACAGACATGTGGAACCGTTTCACCAGCAGTTTATCAAGGACTTTTTCCGGGAAGAAATCTTCCCCTACCTGCAACCCGTGCCCGTATCGAAAGACAAAATCGTCTCTTTTCTGCGAGACAACCGGCTCTACCTCGCCATCCGCCTCTATCCGAAGGAAAACAGGAACCCCGCCAACCGGCAGCCTTTCTATTTCGTCATGAAGCAGCCGTACGCCAAAGTGCCCCGTTTCATCGAACTTCCGCCCCGTGGAGACAACTATTACATCATGTTCACCGAGGACATCATCAAAGCGAACCTCAACCTTATTTTCCCCGGCTACGACGTCGATTCGAGCTACTGCATCAAAATATCCCGTGACGCCGACATTCTGATAGATGACACCGCCAGCAGCGCCGACCTCGTAGCCCAACTGAAAAAGAAGGTAAAAAAACGCAAGATAGGCGACGTCTGCCGCTTTGTCTACGACCGTGCCATGCCGCAAGACTTCCTCGACTTTCTGGTCGACGCCTTCCGCATCCACCGTGACGAACTCGTCCCCGGCGACAAGCACCTGAACCTCGAAGACCTGCGCCACCTGCCCAACCCGAACAAGTCTCTCCGCCGCATCGAAAAGCCGCAACCGATGAAGCTGAACATCCTCGACGAAAAAGAATCGATCTTCAACTACGTCGCCCAAAAGGATCTGCTGCTGTATTACCCGTACCACTCCTTCGAGCATTTCACCCACTTCCTCTACGAAGCAGTGCACAATCCGGAGACGCGCGAAATCATGGTCACCCAATACCGTGTAGCCGAAAACTCGGCCGTCATCAACACCTTGATAGCCGCCGCGCAGAACGGCAAGAAAGTCACCGTATTTGTCGAGCTCAAAGCCCGTTTCGACGAAGAGAACAACCTCGCCACCGCCGAAATGATGCAAGCCGCCGGCATCAAAATCATTTACAGCATCCCCGGACTAAAAGTACACGCCAAAGTGGCCCTCGTCCGTCGCCGCGGACTGAATGGAGAGAAAATCCCCAGCTACGCCTACATCAGCACGGGCAACTTCAACGAAAAGACCGCCACCCTATACGCCGACTGTGGACTTTTCACCTGCCGCAAGGAAATAGTGAACGACCTTTACAACCTATTCCGCACCCTGCAAGGCAAGGAAGACCCGAAATTCACCACTCTCCTCGTCGCCCGCTTCAACCTCATACCGGAACTGAACCGCCTCATCGACCGTGAAATATCCCTTACCGACCAAGGCAAAGGCGGACGTATCATCCTCAAAATGAACGCCCTCCAAGACCCCGCAATGATCGACCGACTCTACGAGGCCTCCGAACACGGCGTGCAGATCGACCTCATCGTCCGCGGCATCTGCTGCCTCATACCGGAGCAGTCATACAGCCGTAACATCCGTGTCACCCGCATTGTCGACAGTTTTCTGGAGCACGCCCGCATCTGGTATTTCGGCAACGAAGGGCACCCCAAAATATACATGGGCTCGCCCGACTGGATGCGCCGCAACCTCTACCGCCGTATCGAAGCCGTCACCCCCATCCTCGACCCTGACCTGCGCGCCAGTCTGATCGAAATGCTCCATATCCAGCTCGCTGACAACCAAAAAGCCTGTTGGGTAGACGACAAACTGCAAAACGTATTCAAAAAAAGAGCGTCCGGCACCCCTGCTGTCCGTGCCCAATATGATTTTTATGAATGGCTGAGTAAAAAAGCGCAGGAAGCGCAGCACTCATAACTTTTTGATCATCTCCAACTGCTTGCCCTCCGGTCCGATGTTTTTCGACCGGAGGAAAGCAGTCATTGAGCTACACCCAATGTCAGTCTTGATAATCTTAACAGAATCGTGCTTATTGCTTTCGTTCATCTTCTGAAAAAGCAATTAGCCGATTCCCCTTCGACAATATTCTTTGTCAGCAGTTATCTGACTAACATCACGGGACGAGGGGCAAAGCCTTCGTAGGCAAGAAGTTTTTTCGGACGAAAAAACACCCATACAAATAAAATCTTCGACAAATAATATAAAATTAAATATTTACAAGCAATTCAATATATTACAACACAACCGTCACACTTTTATCATTTCCATGACAAAACTCGGGCAGTCCGAAAACCCAGTTTTGGCTCCATACTTTACAGTTTTGAATTAAATGATAGTCAATAGTATCTTAAAATCTCCTCCTTCGGGAAGGAGGAGTACCCGTAGGGGGAAGTGGTAGGTGAATACATAATCCTGTTATTTACAAAGAAATAGGAACAAACATTATTTCTCCTACCACCTCGGTCTTCGACCACTCCTCCTTCCCGAAGGAGGAGAATAGAGATAGAATCGACTTTTTAGTCACCCCCCAATAGAGATACTACTGTTTGATTCATTTTTCATTCGGATTCATTTTTCATTCGAAAGAAACAAACTGGAAACAACCTTTTTTCTCGGATTGATCCCAAAACTCCCACCCCCCTCACACATCACCTCCCACATCCCTCACATGCCACCTCACACATCACCTCCCCCCGCACCGCCTCCCCCCGCTCCACCCCACCCGCACGGTCCCCCGGCCTACTTTTTTCTCCGTCAAGCGAGCGCCCGCAACGGAGCGTTAAGAAGGGCAGACTGTTTGAGCGGAGCGAGTTTCTGCCCTTTAGCGTAGTGAAGGAAGCGAGTAGGAGAAAAAAGTAAGCCTTGAATTTTTCTTTGGTTCTTTCTTTTGTTTCAAGACAAAAGAAAGAACGTTGTAACACAAATGTAACATGTATGACATCCCCCTGCAACCTCAAACCCCGTCCTTTGCACCCAGAAATAACATACACAACTTTCTTTATGGAGACAATTTACTTATGCATTATCATTTTCCTGTTCGTGCTGGCCGTGTTCGATCTCATCGTCGGAGTCAGTAATGATGCAGTCAACTTTCTGAATTCGGCGGTAGGCGCCAAGGCCGCTTCGTTCAAAACCATTCTTTTCATAGCCGGGATCGGTATTTTCATTGGCGCATCCCTGTCCAATGGCATGATGGATATAGCCCGTCACGGAATCTATCAGCCCGAGCATTTCTACTTTGCCGAAATCATGTGTATACTGCTCGCCGTCATGCTGACCGACGTAGTCCTTCTGGACGTCTTCAACTCTATGGGCATGCCCACCTCCACGACCGTCTCACTGGTCTTCGAGCTGCTCGGAGGAACTTTCGCCCTCTCCCTGATCAAAGTAAACAATGACGCCACCCTTGCGTTGGGCGATCTGATCAACACCGACAAAGCACTTTCCGTGATCATGGCCATTTTCGTGTCCGTAGCCATCGCCTTCTTCTTCGGTATGTTAGTACAGTGGCTCGCCCGCATCGTTTTCACGTTCAATTACACGAAAAACATCAAATACAGCATCGGCCTTTTCGGTGGGATCGCCGCCACCTCCATCATCTACTTCATGCTGATCAAAGGGTTGAAAGACAGCTCCTTCATGACCCCCGAAAACAAACAGTGGATACAGGACAACACGCTGCTGCTCATCGCCAGCTTCTTCGTCTTCTTCACGGCACTGATGCAAGTGCTTCACTGGCTCAAAGTCAATGTTTTCAAAGTAGTGGTACTGATGGGCACCTTTGCTCTCGCCCTCGCCTTCGCCGGCAACGACCTCGTCAACTTCATCGGAGTCCCCCTCGCGGGCTACTCCTCCTTCATAGACTACACCACCAACGGAGCCGGAGCAAGTCCGGACAGCTTCCTGATGACCTCGCTGCTAGGCCCCGCCAAGACACCGTGGTACTTCCTTATCGGTGCCGGCGCCATCATGGTCTACGCCCTCTGCACCTCCAAAAAGGCGCACGCCGTCATCAAAACCTCGGTAGACCTCTCCCGTCAGGATGAAGGAGAAGAGAACTTCGGAAGTACCCCGATGGCACGCACACTGGTACGTTTCAGCATGACACTTGCCAACGGCACCTCCCGCATCATGCCCGAAAGCACGAAGCAGTGGATCAACTCCCGTTTCCGCAAAAACGAAGCCATCATAGCCGACGGAGCCGCTTTCGACCTCGTCCGCGCCTCTGTCAACCTCGTCCTCGCCGGTCTGCTCATCGCCTTGGGAACGTCGCTGAAACTGCCGCTCTCTACCACCTACGTCACCTTCATGGTAGCAATGGGTACGTCGCTCGCCGACCGTGCATGGGGACGTGACTCCGCCGTCTACCGCATCACAGGCGTTCTAAGCGTCATCGGCGGCTGGTTCATCACTGCCGGAGCCGCCTTCACCATCTGCTTCTTCGTAGCCCTCGTGCTGCACTACGGCGGCAACATCTCCATCATCGCACTGATCGGAATAGCGATTTTCATCCTCATCCGCAGCCAGGTGATGTATAAGAAACGCAAGGCGAAAGAGAAAGGCAACGAAACGCTGAAACAACTCATGCAGACCGCCGACAGCGAAGAAGCGCTGCAATTGATGCGTAAACATACCCGCGAAGAACTCGCCAAAGTGCTGGAGTACGCCGAAACGAATTTCGAACTGACCGTCACCTCCTTTATACACGAAAACCTCCGCGGACTACGTCGTGCCATGGGTTCCACGAAATTCGAAAAGCAGCTCATCAAGCAGATGAAACGCACCGGAACCGTTGCCATGTGCCGCCTCGACAACAACACCGTGCTCGAAAAAGGACTCTACTACTATCAAGGCAACGACTTCGCCAGCGAACTGGTGTACAGCATCTCGCGCCTCTGCGAACCGTGTCTTGAACACATCGACAATAACTTCAACCCGCTCGACGCCATTCAGAAAGGTGAATTCAGCGACGTGGCCGAGGACATCACTTATCTGATTCAGCAATGCCGCAAGAAGTTGGAAAACAACGATTATCAGAATATGGAAGAGGAAATCCGCCGTGCCAACGACCTCAACGGACAGCTATCGCAACTGAAACGCAAAGAGTTGCAGCGCATCCAAAGCCAGTCGGGCAGTATCCGAGTAAGTATGGTTTATCTGACCATGGTGCAGGAAGCTCAAAATGTAGTGACTTACATCATTAACCTGATGAAGGTAAGCCGGAAATTCCAAATGGAAACAGAAATGCCGTAAGGTGGCTCATCCCCCAAAAGCACACAACAAAAGGGTTTATCTTCAAAAAGTCTATCTGATTAAATAAAATGCATTAGAGATAAACCGGAAAAAGCAAGAAGGGCTGCTCCCAAGTAGAATTGGGGCAGCCCTTTTTATGGTTGGGCGGTTGACTGTTATCCAATCTGCCGGGATATTCTTTTATAGATGTCAAAATTCTCCAACTACCGCATTATCGGGCTCAAAAAACATAATGTAGCAAACAGGGGTATAGGTGACCCCATTTTTTGATACTACACTTTTCCATAAATCCTACATCTCAGAGCAGGTATGAATCATTTCGCACAAGAAATGAAATGAATTAAATTCCACTACCTATTACTATACAATTACCTATTACTTTCCCATACAAAAATCCCCTTTATTCAACCCCATATCATAGACAGATACGGTTTTAAATAAAAGGGGATTCTCTAGTTTTTAAGAGAGGAGGTCGGTTTATGAATCTCCCGTCTTTTTAGCTTTCCGACGACGGAAGCGCAAGAGTGCTTCCAAAATATCCAATAACTTTTCTAAAAATAATTTCATAGCTTCCTTCTTTAGAGTTAAAAAACAGAGTGAATGGAGCAATTTAATAAGGGAACCGATCATGCATTAGTGAGTCAGCGATTCAGCCTCATTAAACGGTTGGGTCCGGAGCCTCATCGTCGTCGCCTCCGGGAGTGCTTCCTCCGCCGGGAGTGTCTCCGCCTCCCGAATGATTTTTATCATCGTCGTCCACAAAGCCGCCCGCTACGTCCTTGACGTGGACAAATTCTACTCCGGAAGTCAGTGCACGGGTAGTGACGCCATCGGCAGAACGGGTATATTCGGGAGTAAACTGACAGCGCAGCGAAACGATCTGCGAACTGCTGACTTTACTTTCCAACACGACTCCCTTTCCTCCGGCTTTGGCGATCATCGTAAATGTGCCCAAGCCTTCGAGACGTACTGTGCGGCTGTTGAGCAACTGTTCACGCATCACGGACATCAAGTTTCGAATCACGTTGTGGACATCACCCGGTGTCAGAGAAGCCTTCTCGGCGATCAGCTCCGCCATCTTCTGCGTGTTGACCATTTTCGAGAATTTCACGAGGCGGGGGTAATACAGTTTCTGTCCCGCTTTGTTGGCGATATTCGCCTGGTAAGGTTTGTAAATTAATGGCATAAGGTTGTTTTCCTTTCTTTTTTTAATGGTTGATGTAAGTTTTCTATGTGCAATCGATTACGGTGACAAAAGTAGGCGATGGCAAAAAAGTCCGGATACACGATGTAACGACTTGTAACGGAAGAGCACCAGTCGGCACGGCCTCGCACAAATACTGCCTCCAAGGACTTCTGTACAAAGCAACACCAAACGACTAAAAAAAGCGTACCTTTACATTGGCAACGAAAATGAAAGAAAGAAATATAGAAAAGATAGTAAAAGCAGTATCAAAAGACAATGAAAGCAAAAATCATGAAACCAACTTCCGAAGAAAATGCAACCCTGCCCCGCATACAGGCATACAGCAAAAGCCAACTGGCCACTCTCTACCTGCCCCACATACAGCCCGCCTCCGCACGCCGCACTCTCCGCAGCTGGATCGCCAAGAACACGGCACTACAAAACGAACTCGCCCGCACGGGATATTCCGAGAAAGCCATCCTGCTCACTCCGGCGCAAGTAGGGCTCATCTTCCGTTTCTTGGGGGAGCCTTGATTCGAGCTGACTATCCGCATGGCTTCCCCTCCCTTCGGGAAGGGGCTGACTAAAAAGTCCCATTCTTCGGGAAGCAAGTATATTTCCGTCACGCCACGTCCCTTTCAAACCTTCTCTTCGTTGGCCGTATAAGGCAGCGTGAACCAAAAAGTACTCCCCTGACCCAGCCGTGAGACAGCACCGATCTTTCCTCCCATCCTTTCGACGATTGCCCGGCAAATGGTGAGTCCGAGTCCCGTGCCCTGCACAAAGCTGTTGAGTTTGACAAAATTCCCGAAGATTTCTTCCAACCGTTCCTCCGGTATCCCGCAACCGGTGTCGGTGACATAGAAATGCAGGAAACCGTCTTCGCGCACATCAAACCCGAACTCAATGCTGCCTTCCCCGGTAAACTTCACGGCATTATTCATCAGATTCATCATCACCTGTACCAGACGGTTACGGTCCGCCTTTACGACACATTCGGTCGTCCGGCGGTGATAGCAGATACAGATGCCGGACTTTTTATTCCTCAACCGGAACGTATCTTCGAGTTCGATAAACAGGCCGTGCACATCTACCGGGGCGTAGTCGAACTCCATCGTTCCGGCTTCGATCTTCGAAAGGTCGAGCACATCGCTGATAAGCTGCAACAGGAGTGTGTTGTTGTTTTCAATGATGTTGATATATTCCTGTTTCTCTTCCGAAATCCCCCTTTCCGCTGACACCAGCAGCGAGGAAAAGCCGACAATGGCGTTGAGGGGAGTGCGTATTTCGTGGCTGATGTTGGCGAGGAAAGAAGATTTGAGCGTGTTCGCCTCCTCGGCTTTCACCTTTGCCTGTACGAGCGCTTCCTCCATTTCCTTTCGTTGGGTGACGGTCATCGAAGTGCCGATAAGGCTCAGCGGTTTTCCGTTCGCGTCGCGCTCGTCCACGGCTGCGCGCACTTCTACCCATTCATTCTGTTGCGGGGAAGGAAGCCACTGTCTGCCTACCCGATATTCCTCGCGCATTTTCTGCGTTTCGCCATTGGCGAGGCGCTCGAAGGCGTCCCGCACGCGTTCGCGGTCTTCATCGCAGATTTTCGCGAAACAGGCGGAGGTGGGCACGATAATCAGGTTGCCGTCATGCGTCACCTCCTCTTCGGTGACGTACAAGTCGTGGCTGACGTTGCACGAGAGGAGGCCGGTCCGCAAATCCCATTTCCAAGGGGTCATGTCGGCAGCGTCGAGGGCGGCGGACAACTTATGGTTGGTGGATTTCAGCATTTGCTGCGTCAGCACCAGTTCGGTATTGTCCACACCAAAGACATCGACGCAGCCTTTCGTTTTGGAATGTATGGAGATGACGGTCAGATGAGTTTTCGTCTTCTCCAGATAATACTGAAAGGTTATTTGCCTGTTGTCATTCAGTTCGCTGTACCTGTCGGGCAGTTCCGGCGAATAATCCGGATTGAGTTCGCTGTATTTCTTTCCCAGTATTTTTTCTTTGGGCAGGATGTATTTCTCGAAAGTGGGATTCACTTCCCGGTAGACATAGTCGATAATCCGGGCACCGGGGTCGAATATGAGCTCGACACGGGCATAGAGAACGGGCATGTTTTCGACCAGACTGCTATAGCTCCTCATGATCTCCAGCCGCCTGCTCCTCTCATGCAGCGCCCTCCGGAGCCATATCACATAGATGACGGCCAGTGCCATCAAAGAGAAAAACAGGGCCAGATAATATTTGTTCCGCTCGAAAAAAGTGGGGGGCTTCATACCAAAAACAGTGTCGTCGGGACACAGGCCGAGCAACAGTCCGCTCTCTACGTAGTCGGCATAATTGATGACGGATGGGGGCGTCCCCATCGCTGTCGTTTCCACTCTGTGCGGATGCGACGCTCCGTCCAGGCGGCTTTTGATCACCGGGAGCAGATGTTTCTTTATTTCACTGTCTGTCCAGAAATAGCCGCCGATCAACAGGAAAGGCATCACTTCCTCCGCTTCTTTCCTGCATTGCGCACTGATCCAGCGCCTGTCGGACATGAAGACCTGTTTGCGCATATCCGGGACAACGGTCGCCATCAGTTCCATGTGCTCGGCACATATGTCAACCGGGCTGTTCTGGACGCGAAACTCTTTATAGACAGGGGCCATAAAGTCATCGCTCCACAGACAGTTTTCGGTATAGGAATTGATGATTAATAGTTGACAAGAAGAGGGGCGGCCGGCATAAATGTAAGTCTGAAATGCACTGATCAGAAAGATTGCAAGTGCCGCTGTTTTTCGAGTTATCCGCGCTTCCATAAATAGTGATTGTTTTGATTGTTTGCGGAACCGATCACTGAATATCTTAAAATATTGCTATTAAATCTTTAAATATTACTATACAAAAAGGTAAGTTCTGTAAGAACTTGGTAGAGCGACTTATCTGCCAGTTTATAATATATTACTAAAGAAATAAAAACAAACAGACTTATTAAAAGCCGTCATCTGCATTCTCAGCTCGGAAAACGGATTCGTTTTACCCGAACTGAGAATGCAATAATTAGAATTTGTAAATAATGACGAACGTGCAATACGGTAGAAACCGACAAAGGAAAACAAATAAATATCTAAAAGAGAAAACGTAGGATGTCAACATCGAATATGAAATCTGAGTGAACAATAAAACTTATTTTTCAGAATAAAAGCGTTTCTGCATGGTTTTCTCAATAATATGATTACATTTGTGGTGACATTATAACAAGGGAATAAAATGGAAATCCATCGCTGATATCGAATCGTTTTTTTACGAATACAGACTACCAAGTTCTTACAGGACTTACCTCATTCCGTCAGTTGTTCTTTCCTTTGTCCCGATCATTGTCGTCGCTCAAAGGTGTTCGTCGTCTTTACCTTCTTTTCCTTTTTCGTTCTTTTCCTCGTCTTTCATGCGCAATAATTTATCTTTACCGAAATTTATTTCTATCACCACTTTCTTGGGCGAGTCGATATGGTAACTCACAATTCCGGCATCTCTAATCAAGAACATAATAATGACAACCAGCATCCCGACCAGATTTTCGGCAAAGACACAATTGACGGACACGCAGTGCGCTAAATTAAAAATCGTCGTCCAATTGGACATTCTCTTTCCCATCCAGGCCGAGTGGAAGCGCTTGATCGACGATGCCGAACAGTCCGAATGCTGCTGAAGATAAGCGTCGTCAAAGCCGTTATCCCGGCTGACTTTCATAATCGAATCGATGACTTTCTGTTTTTCTTCGTCATCACTGTGCTGCAAGCCATTACATTGCTTTTTCTTCCATTGCTTCTCTTCGACTCTTTCCTGAAGGGCATCCCTGTTCTCGTCATACACGGACTTTTCGCCACTCTGATTTGCTTTTTTCTGACTCATGCTTTTCTGATTTGCTTTTTCCTGACTCATGCTTTTCTGATTTACTTTTTTCTGACTTGTACTTTTCTGATTTACTTTTTTCTGACTTGTACTTTTCTGATTTACAGTCCTTTTTACTTCAATGTGTTGTTCTCTTTCACTACTGTTCTGGCAGTTTTCTTTTTTGTTCATTACTAATTATATTTAAATTAATCCGACAAAATTCGGGATTTACCTTTAACATTTTGGGTCACGCGTGACTCTTTCTACATATTTTTTCATTTTAGTCAAGCGTGAACGGTTTTTATTCTACCCACAGTCTACTTTTGCCCCGAAATCAATAAAAAACAATTGAATCATATGACTGAAATGAAAAAACAACATTCCCTCCCACGGGTACGGCTCATGAGGCGGGCCGCCGTCATCCGTCGCAACAATGACATGAACCGGCGTGATGCGCTCATCATCGCCCACCGAATCGGTGGACTGATAAGGAAGATGCACAGGGAGAACGTGAAATTCTGCTACACCAAGCAGGACGGAACCGTGCGCCACGCTGTCGGCACGCTCACCGGATATCAACACAGTTTTCACCGCCCCTATATGCCACGACCGGAAAATACGTTTGTAGTCTACTACGACCTCGAAGCCAAAGGGTGGCGCACGTTTCATGCCGAAAATTTCCTTTGCGTCGAATGAGTTTCGAAGAGCAGATGAGATTCGGAGAGCAAATGAGTTTCGGGCAGCAGATAAATTTTGAAATGAGTTTCGGACAGCAGATAAGTTTTGGACAGCAAATGAATTTCGGAGAACAAATGACTTCAGAAGAACGAAAAGAATGGGAAACGCTTTGCAGAATGTATCATGTGGACTCTTTGTACGAAGCCATTCAAGGGTGTCGGGAGGAACTGGAGTTTCTCGTTCGCTGTGCCGAACGGCTCGAACCCCGTGCAGAGGAGGAATGAGAAAGGTCAAAGACCGGAGTAAGCGGGCGGAACCGCCTCATGTCAGCGAGGAGGCTACGCCGTTTAACAGTCCTTGTTTATGCCGTTTTTACCTTGCAGGCTACGCCGTTTCTACCATGCAGGCTGCGCCGTTTATCCCCGGTGGTTTCGGAAAAGGGATTTCTTTTTAACGAAGTATAATTTTATTAACAATATAAAGAATAAAGTATGGAAAATTGGAGATTTATCGAAGCAAATTCCGATTATATGGTTTCAGACCACGGGCGGATATTGAGTTTCAAAGGCAAATCGAAGTTGATAATCAGCAGCAGCATTACCGCAAAAGGTTATGAGTACGTGGCCATCCGCCAAAAGGGGATATACGTCGGCTACTCTGTACACCGCTTAGTGGCAACAGCTTTTATCCCCAACCCGAAGCGTCTCCCCCAAGTGAACCACCTCGACGGAAACAAGCTCAACAACCACGTCGCCAACCTCGAATGGTGCGATGCCTACGACAATGTCATGCACGCCATCCGGACCGGTCTGCGTCCGTCGTCACCCGCCCTCTCCCCCGTCCCCTGTGCCACAACGGACGAGGCAGGAAATATCCTGCAAGCCTATCCATCCATGAACGCACTGGTAAAAGGGGAACAAATGAACCCTAAACAACGTAATTGGCTGGTGCTGCATTTATTACACCCCGAAAGACTGAAGCAATCGGCCATGAAGAAAAAGTCAAGAGCCGAAAGAAGCGGTTCGGAAGAATGCTTTCTGATAGCACCCGAAATACCTGTGCTGACCGTCAAAGCTGATTCAATCGGGGAGTTCGAAGCAGGCAATCCACTTGGGATAGGCAAATCGAGCAATTCAGTCGGGGAGTTCGAAGCAGGCAATCCGCTTGGGATAGGCAAATCGAGTAATTCAGTCGAGGAGTTCGAAGCAGGTAATCCGCTTGGGATAGGCAAATCGAGCAATTCAGTCGGGGAGTTCAAGGCAGGCAATGTATGTGTGCAGCCAGTTTCTTTTTCCTTTGTTTCATCGCCTTTTCCTCTTATTTCTCTCTTTGCCCCTATACATCATTCAGTGACGCAGCACTATTACCGCCGCCTGTCCCCCGAAGAATCCGCCATTTTTGGTTTCAACACTTATATATTGCCCAGAGAAAGAGGACAAAGAAAGGAGTTTCTGCAATGAAAGACACCATCATCATCCACTGTTCCGCCACCCGTGCGGGACAGGACATCACCGCTGCCGACATCGACTGCTGGCACCGTGCCCGTGGCTTCTGGTCCATCGGCTATCATTACGTCATCCGCCTCGACGGCACCATCGAACCGGGACGGGACGTCACCCTCGACGGGGCGCATTGTATGGGCTGGAACCAGCGTTCCATCGGCATCTGCTACGTCGGCGGACTGGACAAGGAAGGCCGCCCCGCCGACACACGGACAGATGCACAACGCACCGCCCTCATCCGACTGGTGAAATCTCTGCAACTGGCCTTCCCCAACGTGAAACAGGTCATCGGACACCGGGACACAAGCCCCGACCTCAACGGAGACGGCATCATCTCACCCAATGAATACATGAAAGCCTGTCCCTGCTTCGATGTGAAAAAGGAGTTCTAGGGAGTAGTTGTACGCAATAGTAACTCTATTCTCCTCCTTCGGGAAGGAGGAGTACCCGTAGGGGGAGGTGGTAGGTGAATGCATAATCCTATCATTTACAAAAAAATAGGTATAAACATTATTTCTCCTACCACCTCGGTCTGCGACCACTCCTCCTTCCCGAAGGAGGAGAATAGAGATAGAATCGACTTTTTAGTCACCCTCAGTTGAGATACAGAACTGACTATCAAGTAGCTTATCACCATACTGAAATGAGCTAAATTAAAATTACCGATTCGCCTTATTCATTATTTATCAGTCAATATCACTCTAAATATTCAAAAAGATGGCCCGTATTTCCAAACCCGGATTAGATTATTTCCCGCTCGATGTCAACTTCTTCCAAGACAGGAAGGTACGCCGCATTTCCAACCGTCATCATGCGGCAGGAATTGCCGCACTCACTTCCCTGCTCTGCCTCATCTACAAAGAAAAGGGATTTTACGTCGCATGGAATCAAGATACCTTGTTCGACATTTCGCAGGAAGTGTGTTGCGAGGAGGAGGAGATGCAGGCCATCATCGACGACTGCCTGTCCGTCGGACTGTTCGACACCTATATATATAAGGAGTACGGGATTCTGACTTCGCAAGCCATCCAAGAGCAATACCACAAAATCATTACCGACAGCCGAAGGAAATACAAACTTCCGCTGGAACGGTTTTGGCTCATCAAGGAAGAAAAGGATGGAACGGGAAATAATTCCGCAGACATAAGAAGCAATATAAATTCAAAAGGTACAGAAGTGGATGAAGCGGAAAACAAGATAGTAGATGCAGGAGTCAACACAACAAAAACAGGAGTCAATATCACAGCTACAGAAGTTACTAAAACAAAGCCAGGAATCGGCACGACAGGCACAAACATCCATGCAGCAGGCACAGACATCCATGCAGCAGGCACAGGAATCAATGCTACAAAAACAGTGACCGACGGAGCAGCTATGAAAATTAATGCTGCAAAAAACCGAGAAATTGCAGCAACAATCCCACAAACAAAACAGGAAACGGATACAGAAATCGAAAGTAAATCGGAAACGGATACTGAGATTCAAAGCAAACCGAAAAGAGAGATGGAAAATGATATCAAACCGGAAAGAGAAAAAGACAAAGAGAGAGAAAGACAAAGCAAAACCGAAAATGAATGGGAGAAAGATAGAGAGCAGCCGCCCGTTCCGTCAAACGGCGTTTCTCAGGCTGCGCCTGTTGCTGTCAAAGGTTTGTCTTTAGAAATCTCGTCCGGAAAAAGGGAGGAGGAAAATAAGGAAGAAAGAAGAAATGGAGGAATAGATCAGAAGGGAGAAGCTAGATATAACGGAACCCAATACGAAAGAAACCAGCTAGAAGAACCCAAGCATAACGGAACCCAGTACGAAAGAAACCAGCAGGAAGAACCCAAGCACAACGGAACCCAGTACGAAAGAAACCAGCAGGAAGAACCCAAGCACAACGGAACCCAGTACGAAAGAAACCAGCAGGAAGAACCCAAGCACAACGGAACCCAGTACGAAAGAAACCAGCAGGAAGAACCCAAGCACAACGGAACCCAGTACGAAAGAAACCAGCAGGAAGAAGCCCCGAACGAAAGCATTGCTTCCGGAGGATTCTCCGAATCCCTGCTGCGCCTCAACATGGACGCCATCGGCATCCGGAACGAACAAACCGTGAAAGGCATCCTCGCCCTCGCCCGACGCAGAAAGCTGGGTGGTCCGTGCGGCACCTTATGGAAAGTCCTCAGCTCCGAATACCGCTCCACCCTGCTCAAAAAGAACGAGCCGGGCGACTACATCCTCTGGGCGCTCAATCACCCGGCAGAATTTGAGGACACCTACACCGGTATCCTCAAAAAGCGAGTTAGGGGAAGATGAACATTTTTAAGAGGAAGATGAGCATTTTTGAGCGCCCACGTCATTTATTTCTCCCGCCAAACGCATCATAAAACAATAATTTATCCTATCTTTGTGGGACAAAGAAAAAGCCTCTTTACCGTATGCAAAGAGAAACCTCTCTTTACAACCTAAAAGAGCAACAACCAAAACAATGAGCAAATTTATCAATCCGTTCACCGACTACGGATTCAAATTAATATTCGGCAGAGAAGTCTCCAAGGATTTACTAATCGAATTTCTGAACGACCTTCTCGAAGGTGAACGAGTGATAACCGACTTAACGTTTTTGAACAACGAACAGCTGCCGGACTACCCGGAAGGACGAGGCATCATCTACGATGTCTACTGCACCACGGACACGGGCGAAAAGATAATTGTCGAAATGCAAAACCGCATGCAGAGCAACTTTAAAGAACGCTCCATTTTCTATCTCTCCCGTGCCATCGTCAACCAGGGCCGGACGGGGCACGACTGGAAATTTGAAATAAAAGCTGTTTACGGAGTCTTTCTGATGAATTTCATCATGGACAAGAACATAAAACTCCGGACAGACGTTATTCTTGCAGACAAGGAGACAGGTGAACTCTTCTCGGAGAAATTCCGGCAAATATTCATCGCCCTCCCCCTCTTCAAAAAAAGCGAAGAGGAATGTGAAACGAATTTTGAACGTTGGATTTATATATTAAATAATATGGAAACTTTAAAACGCCTGCCATTCAAGGCACGAAAAGCCGTCTTCGAAAAACTCGAAGAGATCGCTGATGTGGCTTCTATGTCTCCAAAAGAGAGGGAGCTATACGATAATAGCGTCAAAGTGTACCGGGATTATTTGGTGACAATGGATGCAGCGGAAAAGGAAGGAATAAAAAAAGGGATGAAAGAAGGAATGAAAGAAGGACTGAAGAAAGGACTTGAAGAAGGACTTGAGGAAGGCCTGAAGAAAGGTCGCGAAGAAGCCTTGAACATCTTTCAGACAGCCATCGACATGAAAAAGCAAGGAATTGACAATCAACTCATTGCCGAAAAGACCGGTCTGCCCCTATCGCTCATAGAAAGCCTCAAATAAAGGTAGAACCTAAGCATCCGCCCCCCTGAAAACAAGCCGAGTACCTGCCCGAAAAAGATGACTGAGATCGAAAAAGAAAGGGAAAAGGTTGCGATTATAGTAAGTGAGCCGGGAAGCCAAGTTGCAGAAAGCAGCACTTATATTCTGATTTACAATAAGATAGGACGAAAAAGGAGGAAAAAGAGAGGCTATAAAATATCAATAAGTCTTAGAAGAACTTGGTACATTCGTGATTGTAAACTTACCATCAATATCCGTGATAGTACCAAGAGTAGTGCCATTCACCAATACCGAAGCACCTACAACAGGCAGGCCATCTTCCTCGGCGGTTACCACACCGGTAACTCGGGACGTCTGCGCTGTCACCAGACCTATACCCACAAAAAGGAAGGTCATAAAGAACATCAATTTTCTTTTCATAAATTCTCTCTTAAATTTAACCTATAAATAGACTTCTAGTCTCTAACAGGGTGCAAAGATAACACTATTTATATCAAAATTAAAAAAGTGTTACGTTTTTAACTATAAAGTATCATATTGAAAGAATTTAATCAGAGAATAAATCAAATAAGTAAATCTAAAGACGTATTTAGCAGCATTTAAACATTATTACCTAACAGAAAGAAAGTGTTAAAACCGCTATTTTCATAAAAAAAACATCAGATATTCGTTCGAAATGGTATCTTTTTATCATTTTATGCCTTAAATAGCCCCAAAAACACTTAACGCTTCCCGAAAGGGCAACTCCCCACCGTACCAAGTTCTTCTAAAACTTTGCGCGTTTCCTATGTAGGAATGACTCCGCAAACTGTTACGATCACACAAGGCGTTATCAAAGTAGTATTAAAAAGTGACGCCAAGTCACTAGACGAAGTCGTAGTAACGGCCATGGGTATCTCCCGCGAAAAGAAAGCGCTGGGATACGCCGTTCAGGACGTGAAGTCAGACCAGCTGACACGCGCGGCCAACACCGACCTTGCAGGAGCACTACAAGGAAAAGTTTCGGGTGTGGACATCGCTCCCTCTTCCGGTATGCCGGGTGCATCTTCCAAGATCACGATCCGCGGTTCCCGTTCGTTCACGGGCGACAATACACCTCTGTATGTCATCGACGGCATGCCGATCTCTTCCGCTGCCGACGTAACGACTACCGACAACGCTAACGGCGCCGCCTACGGTACCGACTACGCCAACCGTTCGGTGGACATCGACCCCAACGACATCGAAAGCATCAACATCCTCAAAGGTCAGGCAGCTTCTGCCCTCTACGGTATGCGTGCGTCAAACGGTGTCATCGTCATCACCACCAAAAGCGGTAAAGGAGTGGCCAAAGGCAAACCGACGATCACATTCCGCAGCAATCTTTCGTTCGATGTCGTGTCTACACTGCCCGAACTGCAAAACGAATTCGGACAAGGCAGCGGCGGCTCATACGACCCTTATTCCGGCCACAGCTGGGGACCGAAAATAGCCGACCTCGCCAACGATCCTACATACGGCGGCAACACCGACAACGCTTTCACCCAGAAAATGGGAAAACGTCAGGGACAATACTACGTGCCCCAACGTGCCGAAGCCGGTCTTGACCCGTGGGCAACGCCGAAAGCATACAACAACATGAAGGATTTCTTCGACACCGGCATTACCTGGAGCAACAACGTCAACGTTTCCCAAAATCTGGACAAAGGAAACTACTCTTTCTCGCTGGGTAACAGCCACCAGGAAGGCATCATCCCGACTACCGGTATGGACAGATACAACGCCAAAATGTCTGCCGAAGTTCAGCTCAGCCCCAACTGGTCGACTGGCTTCAACGGTAACTTCGTGACTTCCAAGATAAAAAAGCAGTCTACCGCCAACTCCGGCGTGACGGCTACCATCTACAACGCTCCGGTGAGCTACAACATGAAAGGAATCCCCTCGCACGTCGAAGGCGACCCGTACGAGCAGAACACGTACCGCCAGGCATGGATCGACGACGCCTACTGGGCTGTGGACAACAATCTGTTCACCGAACGCTCGCAACGTTTCTTCGGAAACGCATTCGTGAAATTCACGACCAAATTCGGCACGGACAACCACAAACTGGACGTGAAATACCAACTCGGTGACGACGCCTACACCACCAACTACAGCGAAATCTACGGATACGGCAGTACAATGGCAGACACCGGCGACGCCATCGAATACCACTACAGCATCAACGAGCTGAACTCGCTGCTGACAGCTTCTTACCGCTGGGACATCAACAAGGACTGGGTATTCGACGCCCTGATCGGTAACGAACTTGTAGAGAAAAGAACGCAATATGCCTTCTCCGAAGGGATGAACTTCAACTTCCCGGGATGGAACCACATCAACAATGCTTCTATCTACCAGAGTTCCAAGTCGTACAACAAGAAACGTACGGTAGGTAACTTTGCCAACCTGTCTCTGGCATGGAAAAACATGGTATACCTCAACGGAACAATCCGTAACGACGTCGTTTCAAATATGCCGCGCGACAATCGTTCGTTCACTTATCCTTCCGTATCGCTCGGATTTGTGTTCACCGAACTCGAACCGCTGAAAAACAACATCCTCACATTCGGTAAGCTGCGCGCATCGTACGCCGAAGTAGGTATGGCAGGCGACTATATGCAAAGCTATTACTACACCCCGAGCTACGGCGGCGGATTCTTCAACGGCACGCCCATCGCCTACCCGATCAACGGAACGATGGCATATATCCCTTATTATAAGGTGTATGACCCGAACCTGAAACCGCAGAACACGAAGTCATACGAAATCGGTGCCGACCTGACATTCTTCAACGGACTGTTCACTTTGAACTATACCTACTCGCGTCAGAACGTAAAAGACCAGATCTTCGAAGTGCCTTTGTCCGGCTCTACCGGCTACGACAGCATGATCATGAACGGCGGTAAGATTCATACCAACTCGCACGAACTTACACTGGGAGTGTCGCCGGTCAACAACCGCAACTTCAAGCTCGACTTCGCTTTCAACTTCTCAAAGATCGACAACTACGTAGACGAACTTGCACCGGGTGTTGAAAGCATCTATCTCGGCGGATTCGTCACTCCGCAGGTGCGTGCCGGTATCGGCGAGAAATTCCCCGTAGTATACGGCAGCACGTACAAGCGCAACAAGGCCGGACAGATCGTGGTAGACGCGAACGGACTTCCGCAGGTGGGCGAAGACGACGTGATCGGCCGGGTTTCTCCCGACTTCCGTCTGGGCTTCAACACGAATATCGAGCTTTACAAATTCCGTATCGCTGCCGTGTTCGACTGGAAACAAGGCGGACAAATGTACTGCGGTACTGCCGGTGAAATGAACTTCTACGGTGTCACCAAAGAATCGGGCGAAAAACGCAAGAGCAACTTCGTCGTTCCCAACACCGTGAAAGAAACCGGAACAGACGCGCAGGGCAACCCGACGTATGCCGCCAACGACATCGAAGTGACTAACGCACAGGCTTATTACACCCGCCTGCGTTCTATCAACGAATCTTATATCTACGATTCATCGTTCATCAAACTGCGTGAGCTTTCTGTAAGCTACCCGGTATACGCCAGCAAATGGCTAAACGTAGATGTAAACGTATTTGCCCGCAACCTCATCGTATGGTCCGAGCTGAAGGGATTCGACCCGGAAGCATCTCAGGGTAACGACAACATGGGAGGTGCCTTCGAGCGTTTCTCTCTGCCGGGAACTGCAAGCTACGGTTTTGGTGTAAATGTAAAATTCTAATTAGCTAAACGAAAGAAGATTATGAAAAGATATGATAAAATAACCGGTGTACTGGCTGTTGCCGCTCTGTCTTTGTTCTCTGCTTGCTCGGAGGACACGATGGACAGAATCAACAAGGACCACGACCACACCACCAGTGTTGCCTCAAGATTTATCTTGGCAGATGTAATCACCTCTACCGCTTTCTCCAACGCCAGCGGTGACATCAATACATACGCCTCTTCGTATATCGAATACGAAGTAGGTGTCGACAACCAGCTTTACTACGCCGAAGTCCGCGAAAACGAACCGTCGTCCTCGTCTACCTTCAATAACTCATGGAACGGCATCTATTCTTCATTGAAGAACGCCCGCATCATCATCGACCAATGTGGCGAAGGAGGCAGAGATCACGGCAACGACGTCACCCGGGGAATGGCCGAAGTGATGGCCGCTTACAACTGCGCACTGATTGCCGATTTCTTCGGTGATGCCCCGTGCAGTCAGGCTGCGCTGGTGGACGAAAAAGGCTCTCCGGTCTATATGACCCCGAAAATGGATACGCAACAGGAAATCTATACTCAAATCATCAGTTATCTCGACGACGCCATCGCCAATCTTCAGAAAGAAGACTTGGCAGACGTGACCGAGCAGGATTTCCTTTATGCCGGCGACGCGGACAAATGGCTGAAATTCGCTTACGGCCTGAAAGCCCGCTACACCATGAGACTGATCAACCGCTCAAGCAACAAATCGGCCGATTATGAAAAGGTGCTGGACTATGTAAGCAAATCGTTCACTTCGGCTGACGACCAGGCTGCATTCGACATCTACGACTCTAACAACATCAACCCGTTCTACGGTTTCTACAACTCTCGTGCCGGATTCGGAGCCAGTACAAGCCTCGGCACCAAGCTGTTGGCCTACAATGATCCGCGTGCCAACCGTGCTTTCTTCACTCCGATCGTCGACAAAAAACGTTCGCAGGTAGCAGCCAACGATCCCAGCCTCGTTCCGGCTCCCAACGGTAGTCCGGATCAGAGTACGTCCAAATACGGTATCTCTGCATTCGTTTACGCCAAAACCGCACCGACCCTGCTGATGAGCTATCACGAACTGATGTTCCTGAAAGCAGAAGCTCTGTGCCGTCTGAACCGTGATGCGGAAGACGCGCTGAAAGAAGCGGTAGTAGCCGGCTTGCTGAATGCGGAAAACAGCATAAGCATTGCCATCAAGGAGTTGGGAAGCGGTTTGAACACCAATTCCAGCGAAGTAATCACGGAAACGTCTGCCGGAAAGTATTTCGACGACGTAGTGAAAGCGAAATATGCAGCCAACCCATTGCAGGAAACAATGATTCAGAAGTACCTTGCCATGTGGGGTGCCTCCGGTGAAGCCACGGAGACGTACAACGATTTCCGTCGTATGAAGGGACTGAACGAAAACTTCATCACGCTGACCAACCCGAACAATTCCAGCAAATTCCCGCTGCGCTACCCATACGGAAACAGCGACACAGCTGCCAACCCGGAAGTGAAAGCCGCTTACGGCAACGGTGACTACGTATACTCCGAACCCGTTTGGTGGGCAGGCGGAAGCCGATAAAAATCGCTCTTAAAATCTCTCAAAGGAGAGACTTTACATAGAGTCGTTTCTGAACTCTAACAAATTAACGGAAACGAACAGAAATAGGCCGACCGTGAGGTCCGCCTATTTTACTTTTACAGCCTTCTGCCGAAAGTGTCGGGCAGAGGCATTCCAGACAATACACCCGGATTGATACAGTAATATCCGGATTGACATAGAAACGTCCGGACACAGCTGACGGGGATAATGTGGATTTTCATATAGTAAAAATCCATATTATCCCCGTCAGCTATTTGTTAATATCACAAATACAAAACAGGAAAAAACACCCGAATTGTTATACCGTTTTTCTACTCAGCGATACCGTTTTGCCGGATAAAGATCATGTTTGCCGGAGCAAGGACCGGTTTAACAAACAAAAAAGATCAGTCTACCGGACAAAAAAAGAGATCGGTTTACCAGACCAGTTCGGGGAAATACTTCGTCAGCGTATTGCGCAGAATCGACAGTGTGATCGGTTTCACCAGCACTTCGCTCGCTCCCGCGTTCATCGCATTCTCCTTGTCAGAGCTGAAAGCGTAGGCGGTCTGCATGATAATAGGGATTTCCTTGTTTTCTCCGCGGATGATTTTCGTAGCATCCAGTCCGTTCATCACAGGCATTTTGATGTCCATCAGGATCGCTTTGGCCTCGTTGCCGTATTCCTTGAACAGTGCCACGATTTCTTCGCCATTCTTGGCCCACTGTATATCACATTTCTTTCCGATGATTGCTTTGATCAGTTTGAAGTTGCTGTCGTCGTCCTCAGCCACTAAGATAAGAGGTCTGAATTCATTTGTTTGTCCGCCTTCCATATCGTTTCTATATTATTTTTAAAATTATTCTCTAAAATTACTTTTTAGTCAACATATTTCAGTTAATAATGCTTTTCAGCCCGCAAGTTATAAAAAAGATTGATATATTTCGCTATCTTTGCGCCTCAAATTATAAAGAATTGTATGATTTCGATAGACGGACTAGCCGTAGAGTTTAGCGGCACTACCCTATTTAGTGATATTTCTTTCGTTATTAATGAAAAAGACCGCATCGCCCTGATGGGAAAAAACGGAGCGGGAAAAAGTACCTTACTCAAGATTCTGGCAGGAGTCAGACAGCCTACCCGTGGCAAGGTTTCGGCCCCCAAGGATTGCGTAGTAGCCTATCTCCCACAGCATTTGATGACGGAAGACGGCAGAACCGTGTTTGCCGAAACGGCACAGGCTTTCGCGCATCTGCACGAGATGGAAGCACGGATCGACGCACTGAACAAGGAGCTGGAAACACGGACGGATTACGAAAGTGACAGTTACATGGCACTGATCGAGGAAGTGTCCGCCCTCAGCGAAAAATTTTACTCCATCGACGCAACCAATTACGAAGAGGATGTAGAGAAATCATTACTCGGACTCGGATTCACACGCGAAGATTTTCAACGTCAGACGAGCGACTTCAGCGGAGGCTGGCGCATGCGCATCGAGCTCGCCAAACTGCTGCTGCAAAAACCGGACGTACTCCTGCTTGACGAACCGACCAACCACCTCGACATCGAATCGATCCAATGGCTGGAAGATTTTCTGATCAATAACGGCAAAGCGGTCATCGTGATCAGCCACGACCGCAAATTCGTGGACAACATCACCACCCGCACCATTGAAGTAACGATGGGGCGCATCTACGACTATAAAGTAAACTACTCCCAATACCTGCAACTGCGCAAGGAACGCCGCGAACAGCAACAGAAGGCTTATGACGAGCAACAGAAGTTCATCGCCGAAACGGAAGCCTTCATCGAACGCTTCAAGGGGACGTACTCGAAGACTTTGCAGGTGCAGAGCCGTGTCAAGATGCTGGAAAAGCTGGAATTGCTGGAAGTAGACGAGGAAGATACTTCGGCACTGCGGCTGAAATTCCCGCCTTCGCCCCGTTCGGGCAGTTATCCCGTCACGATGGAAGGTGTCGGAAAGACGTACGGCGATCATGTCGTGTTCCGCAACGCCAACCTGACAATTGAACGTGGCGACAAGGTGGCTTTCGTAGGCAAGAACGGTGAAGGTAAATCGACGCTGGTGAAATGTATCATGAACGAAATCGACCATGACGGCACGCTGACGCTGGGACATAACGTGCAAATCGGATATTTCGCGCAGAATCAAGCCTCGCTGATGGACGAAAACCTCACGGTTTTCCAGACGATTGACGACGTGGCAAAAGGAGAAATCCGCAACAAGATACGCGACTTGCTGGGCGCCTTCATGTTCGGCGGGCCGGAAGAGTCTATGAAGAAAGTGAAAGTGCTCTCGGGTGGCGAACGTACCCGTCTGGCAATGATCAAGCTCCTGCTGGAACCGGTCAACCTCCTGATTCTGGACGAGCCGACCAACCACCTCGACATGAAAACCAAAGATATCCTCAAGCAAGCGCTGATGGATTTCGACGGCACCCTGATCGTCGTTTCGCACGACCGTGACTTCCTTGACGGACTGGTGACCAAGGTCTACGAGTTCGGCAATAAGAAGGTGACGGAGCATCTTTGCGGCATCTACGAATTCCTCGAAAAGAAGAAAATGGATTCGTTGCAGGAACTGGAAAAGAAATAATAAACAATAAAAAGACATTATCTGCTTTAGGTGAAAGAAAAAGTATTTGTATATTTGTCACATAATATCTGAAACAGATAATTTAAAATGGATGAAACGAGGCAGTTATACATTATAAGCGGATGCAACGGAGCTGGTAAAACAACAGCTTCTTATACTGTACTGCCCGAAATATTATTGTGCAAAGAATTTGTCAATGCAGACGAAATAGCCAAAGGACTATCGCCTTTCAATCCGGAAAGCATGGCTATCGAAGCCGGACGTCTGATGTTGAAACGTATTGACGAACTATTGGCTACAAGAACCAGTTTCTCCATCGAAACGACATTAGCGACTCGCTCGTACACACGGCTCATCACAAGAGCACAGAGTGCCGGATACAAAGTAAGCCTGATCTATTTTTGGCTAAACTCTCCGGAACTTGCTGTCAACCGTGTATTGCAACGGGTCAACGAAGGCGGGCATAACGTGCCCATTGATACAATCTACCGCCGCTATCAGGCAGGCATAAACAACCTGTTCCGAATATATGCGCCACGTGTAGACTATTGGCTATTAGCAGATAACAGTGTTTCTCCCCGAGTGATTGTAGCCGAAGGCTGCCAGCAAGGTGAGGACCGGATATACGAACTTGAACTTTTTAATCGCATCAAGAGTTATGTCAAATAATGAAATGCAAGAATTGAGTGATAAACTGCGGCGCGGGCTCCAACTGGCCGAACAACGGCTACTGGAAAGAAATGCCCGTCACGGAAAACTCCTCAGTCAAGGGACGCCCGATGGAAAAGTGATTTACGTCTCCGCCACAGAATTGCTCGAACGCTTGCAGAAGCAAGAAAAAGAGAAAAGTAAAGAGTCGGAAAAAGAATAATTGAAGTTTTATAATAAAGCAACAACCGGAGCTCTATAATAAAGTAAAAAGATATTGGAAGTTTTACAAAATTAGAAAGCTCTATATAAATAAAGGATGAAAGGGAAGAAACGATTCATAGTAACGATGCTATTCTTTATCAACATTATCATGTTGGTAGCCGCCGTTATTCCCCATCACCACCACCCCAACGGGATGATCTGCATGAAGCAGGACCAACCGGTAGAGCAGCAATGCCCCAACCACCATCATCACCCCGCAAGCGATTCATGTTGCAGCAGCGAATGCATGACCCGCTTCCACTCTCCCATTCCCTCCGTGCACACGGACAGCGGACCGAATTACGTATTCGTCGCCACCCTGTTTACGGATATGATCATCGAACATTTATTACGACCGCAGGAAAGACGAGTCAAAAATTACTACATCTATCGTGAATCCCTGCACGGTACGAAAATACCTCGTACCTCCTCCCTTCGGGCCCCTCCCTACTCTGTTTTTGCGTAATGACGTAAATGCAAGCAAGTTGCATCTGCGTTACTCTATCTTTGTAGCGTACAAAAACAGTAAAACTTAGTAGGAAAACAACATTTATGAAGAAACTTATCTTTATAGGAGTCATGGGATTATTCGTCCTGGGCTCTTGCAATAGTAAAAATACTGGTCATGAAGGGCATGACCACGAGACCGTCACACACAATCATGATGAACACGAAGGACATGACCACGAAGCAGAAGGACATGACCACGAAGCCGAAGGAGCCGACCATTCACACGAAGGTGAATGCAGCGGAGGACACGATCACGGCAAAGCTGCCACCAGCGAACCCGCCGGCGAGCACAGCGACGAAATCATCCTCCCGAAAGCGAAAGCTGACGCTGCCGGTGTGAAGGTAAATGCCATCACACCGGCCCCCTTCCAGCAAGTGATCAAGACAAGCGGACAGGTACTCGCTGCCCAGGGCGACGAATCGGTGGCTGTAGCCACGGTGGCCGGAGTCGTTTCTTTCCGCGGCAAGGTGACGGAAGGAATGAGCGTCGGTCGCGGCACTCCGCTGGTGACTATTTCTTCGCACAACATCGCCGACGGTGACCCCGTGCAACGTGCCCGAATCGCTTACGAAGTATCCAAAAAGGAATACGAACGAATGAAGTCGCTCGTCAAAAACAAGATTGTGTCCGACAAGGATTTCGCACAGGCGGAGCAGAACTACGAAAACGCACGTATCAGCTACGAAGCGCTCGCCAAAAACCACTCGGCCATCGGTCAGAATATCACCGCGCCCATTGCCGGATACGTAAAAAGCATTCTGGTCAATGAGGGAGACTACGTAACCATCGGTCAGCCACTGGTCAGCGTGACGCAGAACCGCCGGCTTTTCCTCCGTGCCGAGGTATCGGAAAAATACTACCCATATCTCCGCACAATCAGTTCCGCCAATTTCCGGACACCTTATAATAATGAGGTCTACGAACTGAATGAACTGAGCGGCAGACTGCTTTCCTTCGGAAAAACTTCCGGAGACAATTCTTTCTACGTGCCCGTCACCTTCGAATTTGACAATAAAGGAGAAGTGATTCCGGGATCATTCGTCGAAGTTTATCTGCTTTCCTCCCAACTGGAAAACGTGATTTCCGTGCCCCGCACCGCCCTGACGGAAGAGCAAGGCATCTTCTTCGTCTACCTGCAACTCGATGAAGAAGGCTACAAGAAACAGGAAGTGACCCTCGGCGCCGACAATGGCAAAAGTGTACAAATCCTGACCGGAATCAAACCCGGAGACCGTGTAGTGACCGAAGGCGCATACCAAGTTCGCCTGGCAAGCGCAAGCAACGCCATCCCTGCCCACAGTCATGAGCACTAGCGGCAAGGTGCCGCATCCAAGTTCCCTTGCGGCACACACAGAACTCATTTATAGTTACGCAAGTTTATCCCCTGTCCGGCACTGCTCAAAAGTAAACCGGGAGGAACCAGACTTAATCAATGAAATATCATGCTAAATAAAATCATACATTACTCCCTGCACAACCGACTGGTTGTGCTCTGCGCGGCCATCCTCCTGCTTATCGCGGGGACTTACACCGCCATGCATACGGAAGTAGACGTGTTTCCCGACCTGAACGCCCCGACAGTGGTCATCATGACCGAAGCCAACGGTATGGCAGCCGAGGAAGTGGAACAGCTCGTCACCTTCCCCGTCGAAACAGCCGTAAACGGGGCTACCGGCGTGCGCCGTGTCCGTTCTTCTTCGACCAACGGTTTCTCCGTTGTCTGGGTAGAGTTCGACTGGGGCACAGATATATACCTCGCCCGTCAGATCGTCAGCGAAAAGCTCGCCGTAGTCAGCGAGTCACTTCCCGTCAACGTGGGCAAGCCGACTCTCGGCCCCCAATCGTCCATCTTGGGCGAAATGCTCATCGTCGGTCTGACCGCCGACTCCACCTCCATGCTCGATCTGCGGACGATTGCCGACTGGACGATCCGCCCGCGCCTGCTCTCCACCGGAGGCGTGGCACAGGTGGCAGTGCTCGGAGGAGACATCAAGGAATATCAGATTCAGTTGGACCCCGAACGGATGCGCCACTACGGCGTATCGATGGGAGAAGTGATGGCCGTCACCCAAGACATGAACCTAAACGCCAACGGCGGCGTACTTTACGAATTTGGCAATGAATATATCGTGCGCGGAGTACTCTCTACCCCCAAAGTGGAAGAACTCGGCAAAGCGGTAGTGAAAACGGTGAACAACTTTCCGGTGACGCTGGAAGACATCGCCGACGTGAAAATAGGTCCCAAAGCCCCGAAACTGGGCACAGCCTCGGAGCGTGGCAAACCGGCCGTACTCATGACCGTCACCAAACAGCCCGCCACCAGCACGCTGGAACTGACGGACAAATTGGAGGCCTCTCTGCAAGACTTACAGAAGAATTTGCCTGCGGACGTCAAAGTCTCCACGGATATTTTCCGCCAGAGCCGCTTTATCGAAAGCTCTATCGGCAACGTGAAAAAGTCTCTTTTTGAAGGAGGAATCTTTGTCGTCATCGTACTTTTCCTGTTTTTGGCCAATGTACGCACTACGCTGATTTCCCTTGTCACGCTGCCGCTTTCACTACTCGTCTCCATCCTCACGCTTCACTACATGGGGCTGACGATCAACACGATGAGTCTGGGAGGTATGGCGATTGCCATCGGTTCGCTGGTCGACGATGCCATCGTCGACGTGGAAAATGTATACAAGCGACTGCGGGAGAACCGTCTGAAAGCGGAAGCCGAACGCCTCAGCACGCTCGAAGTGGTATTCAACGCTTCGAAGGAAGTGCGAATGCCGATTCTTAATTCAACGCTGATCATTGTCGTCAGCTTTGTGCCGCTGTTCTTCCTGAGTGGAATGGAAGGACGTATGCTGGTACCGCTGGGTATCGCTTTCATCGTGGCGCTGTTCGCTTCCACGGTCGTTGCCCTCACGCTGACTCCGGTGCTCTGCTCTTACCTGCTGGGCAGCAACAAGACGAACAAGGAACTGAAAGAATCCTTCCTTGCCCGCTGGATGAAAGGCATTTACGAAAAGGCGCTGACATGGGTGCTGGCTCACAAACGGGTGACACTCGGCAGCACCATCGTCCTTTTCCTGATCGCCTTAGGGGTATTCTTTACGCTCGGGCGCAGCTTCCTTCCTTCGTTCAATGAAGGCTCGTTTACCATCAATATCAGTTCGCTGCCGGGTATATCCCTGGAAGAAAGCAACAAGATGGGACATCGTGCCGAAGAATTGCTGCTGACAATCCCCGAAATACAAACCGTAGCCCGCAAAACGGGACGTGCCGAACTGGATGAACACGCGCTCGGCGTAAACGTTTCGGAAATCGAGGCACCGTTTGAACTGAAAGACCGCCCGCGCAGCGAACTCGTCGCCGAAGTGCGCGAGAGACTCGGAACGATCACCGGAGCAAACATCGAAATCGGTCAGCCCATCAGCCACCGTATCGACGCGATGTTGTCCGGTACGAAGGCAAATATCGCCATCAAACTCTTCGGAGACGACCTGAACAAGATGTTCTCGCTGGGCAACCAGATCAAGGGAGCTATCAGCGACATTCCGGGAATTGCCGACCTCAACGTGGAACAACAAATCGAACGCCCGCAGTTAAAGATACAGCCCAAACGGGAAATGCTGGCGAAATTCGGCATCACCCTGCCGGAATTTTCTGAATACGTGAATGTGGCGCTGGCAGGAAAAGTGATTTCGCAAGTGTACGAGCAGGGCAAGAGCTTCGACCTCATCGTCAAAGTGAAGGACGACGCACGCGACGAAATGGAGAAAATCCGCAACCTCATGGTCGACACCAACGACGGACGCAAAGTTCCTCTGAACTACGTGGCGGAAGTGGTTTCCTCGATGGGCCCAAACACGATCAACCGCGAAAATGTAAAACGGAAAATCGTTATCTCCGCCAACGTTGCCGACCGTGACCTGCGCAGTGTTGTAAATGATATTCAGAAGCAGGTAGACGCCACTATCCAGTTGCCCGAAGGCTACCACATCGAGTATGGCGGACAGTTCGAAAGCGAACAGGCTGCCAGCCGTGTATTGGCGCTGACATCTTTCATGAGTATTGTCATTATTTTCCTGTTGCTTTACCACGAATTCCGCAGTGTCAAGGAGTCCGGCGTGATCTTGCTGAACCTGCCTCTGGCATTGATCGGCGGCGTTTTTGCCCTTGTCATCACGACCGGCGAAGTAAGCATTCCGGCAATTATCGGTTTCATTTCGCTGTTCGGTATCGCGACCCGTAACGGTATGCTGCTCATCAGCCACTACAACCACTTGCAGCAAGTGGAGGGACTGAACGTGTACGACAGCGTGATACAAGGCTCTCTCGACCGTCTGAATCCGATCCTGATGACGGCTCTCTCCTCTGCGCTGGCACTGATACCGCTGGCTCTGGGCGGTGATCTGCCGGGCAACGAGATTCAAAGCCCGATGGCCAAAGTGATTTTGGGCGGACTTTTAACATCTACTTTCCTGAACGGTTTCATCGTTCCGATTGTTTATCTGATGATGCACCGCCAGCGTAGCGCTGGGGCAAATTCTCCATGCGGCGTACCGGCGGAACAAGCATAATTATCAGTTAAATATAGCTACTATGTATATAGAAACAAATAAAAAAAGTATGAAACGAATCATCATCATAGGCTCTTTGGTAAGCTGCGCACTTCTCGCCCTCACGGGCGAAGTGCAGGCCCAAAGCGGCATCGAACAGGTTTTGAAGAATATCGAAGCCAACAATAAGGAGTTGCAGGCAAACGCCCAACTCATCACCTCGCAAAAGCTGGAAGCCAAAACGGACAATAACCTGCCGGACCCGACATTATCATACGCCCACCTTTGGGGAGCGAAAGATAAAAACGAAACGATCGGCGAACTTGTGGTGTCGCAAAGTTTCGACTTTCCGAGCCTGTATGCCACCCGCAACAAGCTGAATCGTCTGAAAGCGGGTGCTTTTGACAGTCAGGCGGACGTCTTCCGCCAAGAGAAATTGTTGCTCGCCAAAGAAGTGTGTCTGGACATTATCATGCTGCGCCAGCAAAAACACATCTTGGAGGAACGGCTGCGCAACGCAGAAGAACTTGCCAAAATGTACGCCAAGCGCCTCCAAACCGGAGATGCGAACGCTCTCGAAACGAATAAAATCAATCTGGAACTGCTGAATGTCAAGACGGAAACTTCGCTGAACGAAACGGCACTGCGCAATAAGTTGCAGGAACTGAACACGTTAAACGGCAATATCCCCGTAGTGTTCGAAGAAAACACGTATCCCGCGACGCCTTTCCCTGCCGACTATCAGATACTGAAATCGGAAGTGCTCTCCGCCGACCGCACGTTAATGGCGTTCAACAACGAAAGCCTCGTTGCCCGCAAGCAGATCGCCGTCAACAAGTCGCAATGGCTGCCGAAACTGGAACTCGGCTACCGCCGGAACACCGAAACCGGAACGCCTTTCAACGGAGTGGTAGTGGGATTCTCCTTCCCGCTTTTCGAGAACCGCAACAAGGTGAAAATAGCCAAAGCGCAAGCGCTGAACATCGACTTGCAGAAAGACAATGCCAGCCTGCAAGTGGAATCCGAACTGGCACAGCTCTATCGGGAGGCCAAAACACTGCACACCTCTATGGAGGAATACAGGAAAACTTTTCAGGCGCAACAAGACCTCGCACTGCTGAAACAGGCTCTGACAGGCGGACAGATCAGCATGATCGAGTATTTTGTCGAGGTATCCGTCATTTATCAAAGTCATCAGAATTACCTCCAGCTGGAGAATCAATATCAGAAGGCAATGGCACGAATTTATAAGAGCAAGCTATAAATTCCCGCTTTATTTCGCCCGATTATTGAATAAATAACTGAGGTTTCGCAAGTTCTTTATATTATTGACAAACAATAGTATCCCAAATGGGGGTGACTAAAAAGTCGATTCTATCTCCATTCTCCTCCTTCGGGAAGGAGGAGTACCCGTAGGGGGAGGTGGTAGGTGAAACATAAAAATACCTATAATAGAATACGAATGAATGCTTTTCTCACCTACCACCCCGCCCTACGGGCACCCCTCCTCCCGGGAGGGAGGGGAATTAAGATAGTTTGGATAACGCAAAAGTAACCTGCGAAACTTGAATAAATAAAAAGAATGCATTACATTTGGGGACTGTAAAAAAACACTAAACTATTATGAAAACTAAAACCCTCTCTTACACCCCCCATCTTGTTTTGCATTCTTATTTTATGGAGTGCCTGTAAAGACGATGCCGATGCCCCCCTGCGGTTTTACGACAGCAAATACGAAGTGCCCATGGGAGGAAGACGCTACCTCGGAATCGAAAGTGGAAACGGAGACTACTCTCTGGAAATCGGAAATCCCCGCATCGCAAGTGCCGGAATCGAAAGCGGCTGGAGCGGAGTTCCCGCCGGACGAATGATTTACATATCCGGCATTCTCACCGGAAGCACGTATCTGAAAGTGACAGACAACGCCACACAGGAAACGCTCACTCTGCCCATTAAAGTGGTGGACTACTACGAAGATCTCAATCTGATACACGGCTCGTCCTCCCTGCGTCCCAATGGGGACGAAAACCTACTGCCGGGTGTTGACGACATTTTCCTTGTCAGCAACGCTGCCCGTGACGCTTATTTCTTCAAACAAGGACAACGAACCGCTTTTTCATCGGGACTCGAACTGATCACCAAAGGAACTTATGCACTGAAGCAAGAGGAAGATAACAAAGCCACACTGACCCTTACTTTCTCATTGGATGCCTCACCGGCTACGGAACACCATTTCACCGTATGGGGAAACGCGTACCTGCTTCACCGGCTGGACAAGAACTTACATCTGAACTGGGGCACGCCGCCCATTGGAGAAACACGGACATCACCTGCCCCGCCTCCGGCCTACACACTGGAAGAAATAACGGAAGGAGCAGAACCGGGAACAGGCAGACAGGTCGGTTTCATTCTGAATTATAAGGAAATACCTACGGGAATACTTCCCTAAATTATGGATGATAAATTAGCCGCGCTATCAAGATAAGCATTCTATCCGCTCTCCGTTTCTTTCAGGAATGATCTTTACAGCGTACGTATCTCCTCCGGCAAATACCCGCTGCGGATACGCCACTCCTGCGGATAAAGATTATTGGCACGATTTCCGATATTCTTCACAAATCCGAGAGGAATATTCCGGTAAGTAAGCAAGATATAACCACGAGGGGCTGTTTCCGGCAAGGTAATAGCCTCTTTTCGTAAATAAGCGATAGCCTGTTCATAACTCACCTCTTCCGTATCAAAAGCATCCTGCCGCAAGAGCGTAGCGCTCATCGCCAGCGCATGAGTGGGAATCAAATCTTTCCCTTTCACTTCACCAGTCAGAACGCCTGCCTGTATCACTTTCAGATACTGTTTCATGGCAGCCAGTTCATCGGTATATCGTTGCAGAAATGCGACGATGCCCGCGCCTTCCGCAGACAAGGTGTATCTTTCGGCATTTTCCTGCTTCAGCCAGTTCAGTGCCATCCCCATGTGTTCTTTGGAAACGGGAGAAGCAGCCGCTCCGCCTTTCTTATCTTTTTTCTTGGACGACTTTGCTTTTGAGAATGAATAGGTTGCCGGTTCATCTTCCGCATCCGGTTTGCGAAGTGCCGCCAGAAAGAATCCTTCGCCTTTTGTCTTATGAGGAAGAAAATGACAGACAGACAAACTTCTCTGAGATTCATCCTCTCCGTCGAGTAAATTCCCCGTTATATTCCACTCGTCCTGCACCTCCAGCGGCAAGAGTTCCGCACCGAATTCCTGCTGAATCCAGCAGACGTTCTCTTCATCTTCTTTGCTATTATAGGTACACGTACTATATATTAATATGCCGCCCGGTTTCAGACAGGGCCAAATATCCGCAATAATCCGCCGCTGACGCTGCCAGCAGATCTCTACATTCTCCGGACTCCATTCCTCCACGGCTACGGGGTCTTTACGAAACATTCCCTCGCCCGAACAAGGCACATCGGTCAGAATGACATCGAAAAAAGACGGAAGTGCCGAGAAATCAGCCGGATCATTGTTGGTAACCACCACATCCGGATGCCCCCACTTCGTCAGATTCTCCGCCAGCACCTGTGAACGGTTCCGAATCACTTCATTCGCCACCAGCAGACTCCCTTCCGGAAGCACGCTGCGCGCATGGGTTGATTTTCCTCCGGGCGCCGCACAAAGATCGAGCATCACCACCGGAGACTCGACATACTGCCGCAGCACCTGCTCCACAAACATGGACGAAGCCTCCTGAACATAGTAGCAACCGGCATGAAACAACGGGTCGAACGTAAAAGTCAGACGCTCGTCAAGATAGTAGCCATCGGATGCCCAAGGAACTTTGTTGAAGGAAAAACGGGCAGAACTGTCTGTCAGCGAGCTTAATCCTTCCTCCTTCATTCTCAATTTATTGATCCGAATGCTGACGGGAGGCTCCTGTTGCAAGGCGGCAGCCAGTTTTTCATATTCTTCATTGCCCAGTAAGGCACGGGTATAGTCGATAAAAGAAGCGGGTAAATTCATTTTTCATTTATTAATTCCTGCAAATATCAAAAATATTTCGTCTCTTTGCAACTTTCTGACATACGAACTACGTCTAACAGACAAAGAAACAAATAAAAGAATTAATATATGAAACGGATTTTAATTGCTTTACTGGTCATGATGACCATTTTCTCGCTGGCAAACGCCCAGAAACAAACGACTATTGTGAACGACTCTACCGGAAACGTAAAAGTGACCGTAACGAAAGGGAAAGGCAAGGATGCCAAGGTAAATGTCGGCAACACGGCCGTCACTGTGATCGGAATCGATGACGAAGACGCCGACACGACAAGTGTAGATACGGGCAAAGTGAGTAGCTCCTCGCGCGGCTCTCACGGAAAAGCGAGCTTCACCATCAGCTCTGACGACGATGACTTCCCGTTCAATAATTTCGGAAATGCAGTCGGAGGAGGTATTCTGGTAGCCATCATCAGCATCATTGCCATATTCGGAATGCCGGTATTCATCATATTTGTAGTCTTCTTCTTCCGCTACAAGAACCGGAAAGCACGCTATCGCCTTGCCGAACAGGCTCTCGCAGCCGGTCAACCTCTTCCGGAAGAATTCATACGGGAGCACAAATCGACAGACCAACGTACACAAGGAATCAAAAACACCTTTACAGGCATCGGACTCTTCATATTCCTCTGGGCCATCACCGGCGAATTCGGAATTGGCGCTATCGGACTGCTCGTCATGTTTATGGGACTGGGACAATGGCTGATCGGCTACAAGCAACATGCCAACGAGGAAACCAAGAACAGAGAAACCGCCATCAGAAGCAACGACATCATCATCTCGGAGAGGAACGACGAAGAGAAGAACGAAGAAAATAGATGAGCCAACTCAACGATATATCGCTAGTCGCACAGGTCGTGGTGTTCAAGAACACCAGGGCCTTCGACCAGTTGGTACAAAAATACCAGTCGCCTGTCAGACGCTTCTTCCTGCATCTGACTTGCGGTGACAGCGAATTGAGTGACGACTTGGCACAGGATACCTTCATCAAAGCATATACCAATCTGGCCTCTTTCCGTAACTTGTCGAGTTTCTCCACGTGGCTATACCGTATTGCTTATAATATTTTTTATGATTATATTCGCAGCCGGAAAGAGATGGCAGACCTGGATACCAGGGAAGTAGACGCCGTCAACTGCACCGAACAAGCGAACATAGGGCAGACAATGGATGTTTATCAGTCACTCAAATCGCTGAAGGAAGTGGAACGAACCTGCATCACGCTGTTTTACATGGAAGATGTAAGCATCGACAAGATTGCAGGAATAACGGGAATACCGGCAGGGACGGTGAAAAGCCACCTGTCGCGTGGAAAAGAAAAATTAGCAACGTATTTAAAAAGAAACGGTTATGACGGAAATAGATAATGATAAACTTCTGAAAGATTTCTTCGCAGAAAACAAGCGGGAAATAGCCGACAACGGATTCAGCCGCCGCGTCATGCACCACTTGCCCGACCGCAGCAACCGGTTGGCACGCCTTTGGACTGTATTCGTAATGACAGTAGGAGCCACGCTCTTCGTCACGCTGGGCGGACTGGAAGCCGTATGGGGAACGCTGAAAGATGTACTTATCGGCATGATCAACCATGGCGCAACCAGTCTCGATCCGAAATCAATCATCATTGCAACGGTCGTCCTGCTGTTCATGGCCGGACGGAAAGTAGTATCAATGGCATAACAATGCTTGTCACACAACTGTGCCAAGGACTTGGCACAGTTGTGACACCGCACTGGCACAGCAGTGCCACGCCGTTGGCACAAGTGTGACAACGGCAGGGAACACAGCAGACAGTTCAGATGTATCGAACGAATATAATCCCCCAGATCAAGAGATTCTTGTTCATTTCTTCTGTTAAAGTATAATAAATTTGCTCTCCTCTCCCGATAGCTCCAAACATAGATGTTGTATCTTTGTTACTTTGTAAACTAAAATAGCGAGAAGAGTTTTGAAACTACGTATATTTCTTTTATTTCTGTTTCTGTCTTTATTCCGTGCTCAGGCAGATGTCATCGACAGTTTGATGACGCATCCCAGAGACTCCATAGCTCTGACAAGTGACTCCCTTGTATTACGTTTCTTATCGGAGTCAGGGATTCCTATATCCGACAATAACAAGGTCAGATTACTGAAAAGCGGACGAGAAAAATTCATTGATTTATTCAGCGCCATCCGCGACGCCAAACACCACATCCATCTGGAATATTTCAATTTCCGCAATGACTCTATAGCCAATGCGCTGTTCGACCTGCTGGCCGAAAAAGTGAAAGAAGGCGTGGAAGTACGAGCCATGTTCGATGCGTTCGGCAACTGGTCGAACAATAAACCGCTCAAGAAGAGACATCTCAAAAAAATACGAGAGCAGGGAATCGAGATTGTCAAGTTCGACCCGTTCACCTTTCCCTACATCAATCATGCGGCACACCGTGATCACCGCAAAATAGCCGTCATCGACGGTGAAGTCGCCTATACGGGAGGAATGAACATCGCCGACTACTACATCAACGGACTCCCCAAAATCGGTACATGGCGTGATATGCACATGAGAATAGAAGGCGATGCCGTCAATGACCTGCAAGAAATATTTCTTACCATATGGAACAAGGAGACTAAACAAAATATTGGCGGCGAAGCATACTTCCCCAAGCACAAGGAGCAGTCGGACAGCACCAATGTAGTCGTCGCCATCGTAGACCGCACACCGAAGAAAAACAGCCGTATGCTCAGTCATGCTTATGCCATGTCGATCTATTCGGCACAGAAAAACGTGCACATCGTCAACCCGTATTTTGTGCCCACATCCTCCATCAACAAGGCGCTTCAACGCACCATCGAACGAGGTGTGGATGTCACGATTATGGTTTCTTCTGCCTCCGACATCCCGTTTACTCCGGACGCCGCCCTCTACAAACTTCACAAACTGATGAAAAGGGGGGCCACCGTCTATATGTACAATGGCGGTTTCCACCATTCCAAAATCATGATGGTCGACGATATTTTCTGCACGGTAGGCACCGCAAACCTGAACAGCCGCAGCCTCCGGTACGACTACGAGACGAACGCTTTCATCTTTAACAAGGAAATTACAGGCGAACTGAACGAAATGTTTCGGAACGATATAGAACACTGTACGCAGCTAACACCGGAATTCTGGAAAAAGCGCTCACCGTGGAAGAAGTTCGTCGGATGGTTTGCCAATTTATTCACGCCATTTTTGTAATTTTGCATCGCACCAACTTATTGGAAAATTATTCGCTATGAAACAATATTTAGATTTACTCAATCGCGTATTAACTGAAGGAACTGAGAAAAGTGACCGTACAGGAACCGGAACGATCAGTGTGTTCGGACATCAGATGCGTTTCAACCTCGACGAGGGTTTCCCGTGTCTGACCACCAAAAAACTGCATCTGAAATCAATCATCTACGAGTTACTCTGGTTTCTGCAAGGTGATACGAACGCGAAATATCTGCAAGAACACGGTGTACGCATCTGGAACGAATGGGCGGACGAGAACGGTGATTTAGGGCATATCTATGGCTATCAGTGGCGTTCGTGGCCCGACTACGACGGCGGATTCATCGACCAGATCAGCGAAGCGGTAGAGACGATCAAGCACAATCCCGACTCCCGCCGTATCATTGTCAGCGCCTGGAATGTAGCCGATTTAAAGAATATGAACCTGCCTCCCTGTCATGCCTTCTTCCAGTTTTACGTGGCAGACGGTCGGCTGAGCCTGCAACTTTACCAGCGCAGCGCGGATATATTTCTCGGAGTCCCGTTCAATATCGCATCATATGCACTGCTGCTACAAATGATGGCGCAGGTGACAGGACTGAAAGCGGGTGAATTTATCCATACACTTGGCGATGCCCATATCTATCTGAACCACTTGGATCAGGTCAAATTGCAGCTTAGCCGCGAACCACGCGCATTGCCTCAAATGAAAATTAATCCGGATGTGAAGAGTATCTATGACTTCCAGTTCGAAGACTTCGAACTGGTGAACTACGACCCGCATCCACATATTGCCGGAATAGTAGCGGTATAAAACCATGAGTAAAATATCAATTATTGCCGCCGTAGACCGCCGAATGGCGATCGGCTTTCAGAATAAACTGCTTTTCTGGTTGCCCAACGACTTGAAACGCTTCAAGGCACTGACTACCGGAAACACCATCATAATGGGAAGAAAAACCTTCGAATCGCTGCCGAAAGGTGCGTTGCCCAATCGCAGAAACGTTGTGTTATCCACCCGTCCGGATACGGTATGTCCCGGTGCGGAAGTCTTCCCGTCGCTGGAAGTCGCCCTGCAAAGCTGCAAGGAAGATGAGCACGTCTATATAATAGGTGGCGCAAGCGTCTACCAGCAGGCACTTCCTCTTGCCGACGAACTTTGTCTGACGGAAATAAATGACGTTGCTCCCGAAGCCGATGCCTTCTTTCCGGAAGTATCTCCGGCTCAATGGCACGAAAAAAGCAGAGAAGCTCATCCTGTGGATGAGAAACATCTCTGCCCGTATGCTTTTGTAGATTACGTGAAACAGTAAGCTATTTTATTCTGTACGATTAATCTTCGTCTTCAATGTCGACCATAATCGGCATCTGCCGCTTTATGGCTTCATGGAAAGAGATCAATGTCTCCGTACGCGCCAACCCCAAAGGTTGCAATTTATCATGTATGATACTCAGCAAATGGTGATTGTTCTTAGCGTAAATCTTGATAAACATATCATATTTACCAGTAGTGAAATGACACTCTACTACTTCCGGAATGGCTTCCAAAGCTCTCGTTACAGAATCAAAGGATTCCGGATCTTTCAGATATATACCAATATAAGCACAAGTTTCATATCCTATCTTCTCAGGATCGATCACATATTCCGATCCTTTCAATATTCCCAGATTAGTCAACTTCTGAATGCGCTGGTGGATAGCCGCCCCGGAAACGTTACACGCTCTTGCTACTTCCAAAAAAGGAATACGCGCGTTCCCTGCTATTAATTTCAGAATTTGCTCATCTAAAGCATCTAATTGATGATGTCCCATTTTTGAATCAAATTGTTTTAATCAATGAATCTTTCATGCAAAGTTAGCTATTTTTCGGCAACAAATACTATGATTTATTACTTTTATTTGCAAATATCGAATAAGTCAACAATAGTTTGTACCTTTGTAAAAAACATAAATATACTATTTATATGAAACAAATTTGCAGTATTCTTCTTTTTTTCCTGATTTCGGCAGGAAGTTATGCGCAAAACTTTGCAGATTATTTTCAGAATAAGACGTTGCGGGTAGATTATATCTTCACCGGAAACAATAAGCAGCAAGCGATCTATCTGGACGAGCTGTCTCAGCTTCCCTCCTGGGCAGGTCGTGAACATCATTTGTCCGAACTTCCGCTCGAAGGCAACGGGCAAATTATCGTCAGAGATCTCGCCACCCGACAGTGTATCTACAAGACTTCCTTTTCTTCTCTGTTTCAAGAGTGGCTGTCCACCGATGAAGCCAAGGAGACAGCCAAAGGCTTCGAAAATACATTCTTGCTTCCCTACCCCAAACAGCCGGCAGAGGTAGAAATCGTGCTGTTCTCTCCCCGCAAGGAAGTGATGACCAGCTTCAAGCACATTGTCCGTCCGGACGATATCTTGATTCATAAACGGGGAACATCGCACGTCACTCCACACCGGTATATGCTTCAGAGCGGTAACGAAAAAGAGTGCATAGATGTCGCTATCCTGGCAGAAGGCTACACGGAAAAGGAAATGGATTTATTCTATCAGGATGCGCAGAAAGCCTGCGAGAGCCTGTTTTCGCACGAACCGTTCCGGTCGATGAAAAACAAGTTCAACATAGTGGCTGTAGCCAGTCCGTCGATTGACAGCGGAGTCAGTGTTCCCCGCGAAAATCAATGGAAACACACGGCTGTTCATTCTCATTTCGATACTTTTTACTCGGACCGTTACCTGACTACAAGTCGGGTGAAGGCCATCCACAACGCTTTGGCCGGCATTCCTTATGAGCATATTATTATCCTTGCCAATACGGATGTGTACGGAGGCGGAGGAATTTACAACTCATATACGCTGACTACCGCTCATCATCCGATGTTCAAGCCTGTAGTGGTCCATGAATTCGGACATAGCTTCGGAGGCTTGGCGGATGAGTATTTTTATGATGACGATGTAATGACGGACACGTATCCGCTGGATGTAGAGCCGTGGGAACAGAACATCAGTACACGGGTAAATTTTGCCTTGAAATGGGAAGATATGCTTGCACCGAATACGCCTGTCCCCACACCTGTAGCACAACATCAAAACTATCCGGTAGGTGTATATGAAGGTGGCGGTTACTCAGCCAAAGGTATTTACCGTCCGGCATTCAATTGTCGCATGAAAACGAACGAATATCCTGAGTTCTGCCCGGTATGCCAGCGTGCTATCCAGCGGATTATTGAGTTCTATGTCCCTTAATTAAAGGCAGATGTAGGAATTCTTTTTCTTTTAGAATTCCTGTCTGACTCCTGACATAGTAACATCTCATAGTATCATATAACTGATATAATATAACACCCGATAGAGTATAACATTTGGTATAGCAATACCGGGTATAGCAACAAAAAACAATATTGTCAAACTTAAAACCCAAACCGTATGATCAGATTTCAACCGATCACCACATCGGACGTACAACATTACAAATTTATGGAAGAGCTTCTCGTCGAATCGTTTCCACCCGAAGAATATCGCGAACTGGAACATCTTCGCGAATATACAGACCGGATAGGTAACTTCCATAATAATATCATTTTTGACGATGACCTGCCCATTGGCTTTATCACATATTGGGATTTCGATGAATTCTATTACGTAGAACACTTCGCTACCAATCCGGCATTGCGCAACGGAGGTTACGGAAAACGCACATTAGAGCATTTATGTGAGTTTCTGAAACGCCCCATTGTACTGGAAGTAGAACGCCCGGTAGAGGAGATGGCCAAACGCCGTATCAACTTTTACCAACGCCACGGATTTACACTGTGGGAAAAAGACTACTACCAGCCGCCGTATAAAGAAGGAGACGATTTCCTGCCTATGTATCTCATGGTACACGGCAACCTGGATGCAGAAAAGGATTATGAAGGGATAAGACATAAACTCCATACAATCGTTTACGGAGTCAAAGAATAAAGAAACAAAAGAATCGGAAGAAACATACTTCGGATAGATTTTAGATCATATCCGGCAGACGAAGTTCAGACATAAAGTCTGCCTCTGCCGAAGAATAATAAACAGAGAAGCTAAAAGAGAAGCTAAAAAGAAAGGGCGTCCAATTGCTTGGACGCCCTTCTCTATATATCAATTAACTAATTATTTCTCACCACGTTTAGTAGAAGAATAGTTAATCTTCAAAGCGTAAGATTTTCTAAGAGCATTCTTCACGTCTGTGATAATACCCATTTTAGTCTTTTGGTCTACTTTCAGAGACACAGTCATCTTAGCTTGGTCACCCTCATTCATACTTGCACGTTCCTGGAAAATGAAGTCTTGTACTTCGCCAACTTCAGCATAGCTGTCGTTGAGCTGAATACGACTTTCAGTACCCATTTTCGCACGATATTCCTGAGTCGGTTCACCCACATAAATGAATGTTACCAGCGATTTCTTCTCCAGTTTTTCGAGTTCAGTACCTACCGGAAGTGTAAACTGTACCTTTAATGTTACCTCGCGCATTGTTGTTACAATCATAAAGAAGAACAACAAAGTAAAGATAAGGTCAGGCAACGAAGAAGTATTCAATGCCGGCATTTCACGTTTACCAGTTTTATTAAATTTTCCCATTACTTACTTCCTTTTTTCTCCGTATTTTTTAGGTTCTGCCTCAGAAATTCTCTGCGGATAGATTTCACGAATTGCTTTTTGCTGTTCGTCGTTCAATTCCGCATAAGGTCTTTGCCATTTCTGAAGGGCCAGTTCATCTCTCAATTCATTGTATGCAGCAACAAGTTCGTTCTGCACGCTGATGTATGCCTGATAAGAAGATCCACGGTCATTCTGCAAAGAAATTACATGCTTGTCGTTAACGAGAGTCGTACCGAAAAACTCCACATTCTTCTGTGTCTTTTCAGGCATGTGCTCTGCATTGCCGGCATTAGCAATAAATTCTTTAGCTTTTTCCCTTAGTTGCTCAACACCGATATAATCATTACCGCACATCAAAGCATCATCCTTATTCAGGTATACCTGCAAAATGTTACGTTCTTTGATCTTATCTGTATTCTGTTGATCTTGATCTTCGGGTGGTGGAGGCAAAAGTCTTGCCAAACCACGGTCCGTATCCATTGATGTTGTAATCAAGAAGAAGATCAGCAACAAGAAAGCGATATCCGCCGTAGAACTTGAGTTAATATCAGGAACTTTTCTTTTTCCTCTTGCCATTGTAATTACTTATTAAATTGAGTATCCTCAATTGATTATGATATTTTTTTCTTTATGCCACTTGCAATGATTGCAACGATTGTTACAAACAACAAGATGTAGATGGAATAAAGGAACATATCAGTTAATTTCAGCCAGAAAGGAACGTTGTCAGTACCGTCATAACCTGGGATATTCATCGGTGTTCCATCACCTGCAGCCCAAGCAATCACTAAAACAACAACCAAAAGAACCAAACCAAGCAATGACTTAATTGCATTTGCAGGGCTATCTTTCAAAGCTGCTCCAAATTGGAATACAGCAGCAACTACTGTAGCAGCAACAGCCAAACCAAATAACCCATAAATGAGCATCAGTAAGGCATTTGTGTTTGCCGGTTGCCACATTTCAGGATCTACTCCCGCAATGACATCTGCTCCTTGAGCATCACCACCCAGGTAGAAAAGCCCCAGGACAATGAGGATGATGGCAAACATCGCATACAGTGCGTAATACGATACTTTATATGATAACTTACTCATTTCGAATTATTTTTTGTATTTCAGATCATATTTGATTACCATGTCAAGCAAAGAGATAGAAGAGTCTTCCATTTCGCTTGTAAGAGCTTCAATCTTAGCAAGTACGTAGTTGTAGAATACCTGAAGAATCAAAGCAACGATCAAACCGAAAATAGTTGTAATCAAGGCAACTTTCATACCACCTGCAACAACCGTCGGAGAGATATCACCTACCTGCTGGATCTTATCAAATGCCTGCACCATACCGATTACAGTACCCAAGAATCCGAGTGACGGAGCCATAGCGATAAACAGTGTGATCCAAGAACATCCTTTTTCAAGGTAACCAGCCTGTACACCACCGTAAGATACTACTGACTTCTCAACTACATCGATACCTTGGTCGATTCTCATCAAACCCTGGTAGTAGATAGAAGCAACAGGACCTCTGGTGTTACGTGCGATGTCTTTAGCAGCTTCAACATCACCTTTTTCCAAAGCAGCTTCGATAGATGCCATGAATTTTTTTGTGTTGATTTCAGCCAAGCTCAAATAGATGATACGTTCGATACAGAAAGCCAAACCGATAACCAAAGCAATAGCAACCAAACTCATGAAAGATGCAGTACCTTCGATGAATTTAACTTTGATTTCTTTGTGAATACCACCTTCTTCTGCAGCAGGAGCAGCGGCCGGAGCAGCTTGAGCAGCAGCAGGAGCAGCTTGTTGTTCAGTTTGTTCTGCTGCAGGAGCGTCTTGAGCCTGAGCAAGTTGAATTGAGCCAAATGTAAAGGCCCCAATCACAGCAACAATTGCAAATAACTTTTTCATTGTGTGTCTAATTTTTAAGATTAATTAATTGATTATTATTTATTGTATTTACTTCACGTTTCAACTTTTGTTCTGCGGAGAGACGGGGATTCGAACCCCGGATACACTTTTGGCGTATACACGCTTTCCAGGCGTGCCTCTTCAACCACTCGAGCACCTCTCCTTATGAGTTTTCCGCATTTTCAGCTACAAATGTATCCTTTTTTTTCTTTTCCTAAAGCATTATCCCTTTTTTATCTTAAATAAATACTGCAAATTAATATAATTTAAAACCTTTGGAACCTTATTTGACCATTCCGAACACTTTTAGCGCATTTTCGGAAGTGGCTTGTGAAAGGTGCTCCGGGGTGGTCCGATAAATTTCTACCAGTTTCAGGAACGTATCACGCACATTCGCACTTTCATTCCTCTTCCCCCGATTGGGGGCCGGGGTCAGATACGGTGAATCCGTTTCGAGCACAATCCGCTCCAAAGGCACTGTCAGCAAAGTATCCGGCAGTGAGGACTTTTTAAATGTGACCACTCCATTGATTCCCAACATGAAACCGCCAAATTCAAGCAACCGGGCCGCTTCTTCGGCATTTCCGGTGAAACTATGAAAAATACCGGTCAAAGCAGTGTTTTTATAGGGCTCCATTACCTTATATATATAGTCGAATGCCTCCCGCGAATGAACCACGATGGGCAATTTATATTCGAGCGCCCATTCTATCTGTTTCTCAAAAACGTACAGTTGTTCGTTCAGAAAGGTTTTATCCCAATACAAATCAAGCCCAATTTCGCCAATGGCTACAAAGTTATTGGGTGCTTCCAGACGCTCCCGGACGATTGACAGTTCCTGACGGTATGACTCGTTCACCGAGGTAGGATGCAGTCCGATCATCGGATAACAGAAATCCGGATAATCCGCGCAAACCGACAGCATGGGTTCAATCGTCGTACTGTCAATGTTGGGCATATAAATACGCGAAACACCTGCCTGACGTGCACGTTCCATCACCTGCGGCAGGTCATCGGAAAATTCTTCTAAAAAAAGATGGGAATGAGTATCTATTAACATGACAATTCGCTTTCTTCTTTTACTTTTTCGTTGGAGCGGTAGTAATATACCAGCCCATAGTCACGACATTTTTCCAACCGGGCTTCATTGGGGTTCACTTCCTGGAATTTTGTTTCTACCTGATTCCAGATATCCAGAATCAGTTCATCTGCCCGGTCACGCATCGAAGCCAGCTCATCCAGACTCCGGTTGGTGGCGGACTGGTAACTCTTCTGACGTTCGTAGCTATCCAGAAAAATATCATAATGCACTTTTACGCGCGCAATAGTCGGGTTATAAATGGGGATTCCCCCTTGTGAGGTTCTCCGCTGCTCTCCTTCAATGATCTTTCTCCCCCACTCTACCAAAGCTGCTTCGCTTAATAAATCCGGTACCACATTCGCTTCCGGAAGATCATAAAGTTCTTTATGCACCGATTTGATTTCATCGCGAAGCACCGCGAGGTTGAGTACTTGAATAAAATGGGATATATACAGCCGTGCCATCCGCACATTTGCCTGATGCTTGCGACTGGCTCTCGACTGGTTGTCATAACATTGGGTATAGTAAATCTGCGCAGCTTCAAACTTCAGCAGAAAATTACGGGCTTCGAATAATGTTTTCAGTGAGATAGCCAAGTCCCGCACATTATACACGTCACCCTTCTCGACCGCTGCTTTCAGCGCCCGTACTCTGGCTTGATCCGTATTTGGCAATCGTCTGTAAGGCATTTCCCACCAACTTTACTACATTTCCCGATACATCAGTAATTTCACTAAATTCTTAAGTTCTTTCTTCTTCTCTTCTGCAACTGCAACTGCTTCAAGACTCTCCATAGCCAGCGTATAATATTCGCGCATTTTGTTTTCACAAACGCTGCGGATAGTCAACTGATTATAAATCTCCGTCACTGCCGCTATCTTTTCTGCCGGCTGACAGTTGTCTGCATTCAGCCAGCGATTCAGTTCTTCCAGCTGTTCTCCGTTTGCACGTTCCAGTGCTTTGATCAGCATATATGTCTTCTTATTGCAAAGGATGTCTCCACCGATTTTCTTTCCGAACACTTCCGGATCGCCATAAACATCCAGCAAATCATCCTGTAACTGGAATGCAACCCCTATCTGCATACCAAAATTATAAAGATTCTCCGCATCAGCGGCAGACGCTCCTGCCAGAATCGCACCGATCTTCAGACTTGCGGCAAGCAATACAGCCGTTTTCAGACGAATCATTTCAATATATTCGTCTTCCGCCACATCGTTGCGCGACTCAAATTCCATATCCAACTGCTGCCCTTCACAAATTTCCAACGCAGTCAGACTAAACAAATCAATGACTTCTTTCAAATGCTCGGGCGCACAACCGGCTACATACCGGAAAGCCAGTATCAGCATGGTATCACCCGACAAAATAGCTGTGTTATCGTTCCAGACCTTATGCACAGTCGGTTTTCCTCTGCGCATATCCGAACGATCCATCAGATCATCATGCAACAAAGTGTGATTATGATAAACTTCGATACCGGTAGCAGGATCGTAAATTGATGAAACATCTTCCTTATACAAGTTATATGCCATCAGCATCAATACAGGACGAATCCGCTTTCCTCCCAGAGAAAGGATGTATTCGATTGGTTCGTAGAGTCCTTCCGGAGTCCGGGTTATCTGAATTTCAGATAGGTGGTTGTTTATTTTATCAAGTAATTGAGAAGCTGTAAACATGATGAAAACAAAGATTAATGAATAAAAAGAGGCTGCATTCGCAGCCTCTTAAATGTATGAGTGTTACAAATTACTGCAATCTGAACATTACAGGAACTGTAAATTTAACGCGAACCGGTTTACCACGCTGCATACCTGGTTTCCATTTCGGCATCGTGTTGATCACACGGAGAGCTTCTTTATCCAGATACGGGTCTACACTGCGTACAACTTTTGCATCTACGATACTACCGTCTTTGTTAACAACGAACTGTACGATAACACGACCTTGAGTACCATTTTCCTGTGCGATAGTCGGATATTTGATATTTTTAGCCAGATACTGCATCAATGCTGCCTGTCCACCCGGGAAGTCCGGCATGTTTTCTACAACTTCGAAGATAGTCTGTTCTTCCGGCTCTTCCTCAACTACTTGTACCGGTACGTATTTTACTTCCACTTTCGGTGTGTTATCCTCATTAAGGATGGTAGTTGATTCTTCAATATCTGCCTGGTCATCGACAATTTCCAGCAATTCGGCCACCTTCGGTGCCTCGGGTGGTGGTGGGGTCGCTTGTTCAGGGGTTTCGGTAATAGGAATGATTTCCTCTTCAAAAACAACATCAGCTACAGCCTGGCTTGTATCGATTTTCACGTCACGCTGGGTCCATTCGAACGCCACGAACATAAAAGCCAATACCACCACGTAACCGATCAGCAGCCATGTGGATTTCTTTCCTTCCAGGTCTGCCTTGGGTGATTTTTTAACTTCCATAATTTTGTTAATATAATGATTAATAAAAAAAAGTGTCTTCCTATGTGTCTCTGGGCAAATATACTACATTTTCAGATAACCGTCCGTTTCTTTGTATCTTTTTATCCGGCTTTTTAACTTTTTTAATTCTTTCATACTCATTCAGTTGCTTTTACAGTCAAATCTATGGCTGATTTTCAAAATAAGCGTATCTTTGGCGGACAAATATAAGAAGCAGATAATATGAAAAAGATAACAATCGCAATCGACGGCTTTTCCTCCTGCGGAAAAAGTACAATGGCCAAAGATCTCGCCCGCGAAGTAGGATACATTTATATAGATAGTGGGGCAATGTATCGCGCAGTCACCTTATATAGTATTGAAAACGGGATATTTAACGGAGACGTTATCGATACGGAGAAGCTGAAAGAAGCAATCCGGGATATCCGGATTACTTTCCGCCCCAATCCGGAGACGGGACGTCCGGACACCTACCTCAACGGGGTGAACGTAGAGAATAAAATCCGTACAATGGGGGTTTCGTCCAAAGTCAGCCCTATCAGCGCACTCGATTTTGTACGCGAAGCGATGGTAGCACAGCAACAGGCCATGGGTAAAGAAAAAGGGATTGTGATGGACGGACGGGACATCGGAACCACGGTTTTCCCGGATGCGGAACTGAAAATATTTGTTACGGCCACACCGGAGATTCGTGCCCAACGCCGTTTTGACGAACTGAAAGCAAAAGGCCAGGAAGGCAGTTTCGAGGAAATTCTTGAGAACGTAAAGCAACGGGATTACATCGATCAGCATCGTGAAGTGAGCCCATTGCGCAAAGCGGACGACGCTCTGCTGCTCGACAATTCCAATCTGAGCATCGAACAGCAGAAGGAATGGCTGTCGGAACAATTCGGGAAAGTAGTAAAGGAATAGAGGATAGAAATCGAGTGTATGATTAAAGTAGAGATAGACGAAGGTTCCGGCTTCTGCTTCGGCGTGGTCACAGCCATCCACAAGGCGGAAGAAGAACTGGCAAAAGGAGAAACGCTCTATTGCCTGGGAGATATTGTACACAACAGCCGGGAGGTAGAAAGGCTGAAGGCAATGGGACTGATTACGATCAACCGTGATGAATTCAGACAATTGCGCAATGCCAAAGTATTGCTTCGCGCACACGGAGAGCCACCGGAGACTTACCAGATCGCCCACAAGAATAATATCGAAATCATCGATGCAACCTGTCCGGTCGTACTGCGGCTTCAAAAGCGCATCAAACAAGAGTTCCGGAAGGAAGATTTTGAAGAAAAGCAAATTGTGATCTACGGCAAGAACGGTCATGCAGAAGTGCTGGGACTGGTAGGGCAGACCGGCGGTCAAGCCATTGTCATCGAAAGTGCGGAAGAAGCCAAAAAGCTGGATTTCACTAAAAGCATCCGCCTTTTCTCACAGACCACAAAGTCTCTGGACGAGTTTCAGGAGATTGTAGAATACATCAAACTCCACATTTCACCGGATGCCACTTTCGAATATTACGATACAATCTGCCGGCAGGTAGCTAACCGTATGCCCAATCTCAGGGAATTTGCGGCAACGCACGATCTGATTTTCTTCGTCAGCGGGAAAAAGAGTTCGAACGGAAAGATGCTTTTTGAAGAATGCCTGAAAGTAAACGCCAACTCACATCTGATTGATAATGAGAAAGAAATCGATCCCACTTTACTCCGGAATGTGAAATCCATCGGCGTATGCGGAGCGACTTCCACTCCCAAATGGCTGATGGAAAAAATACATGACCATATCCAGCTATTGATAAAAGATTAAAAAGAAAGATAGAAGAGACAATTTGAATATTTTTAATGGTTTCGACACACGAAAAAAAACTTATGAAACACTGCTTTCAACTTTTTGTTGTACATTTGCCACGTCAAACTAATTAATGAAAGATTGTTATGGGAACAGTTAAATGTATCGGTATTTTGACTTCGGGAGGTGATGCTCCGGGAATGAATGCGGCCATCCGCGCAGTAACACGTGCAGCTATCTACAACGGACTACAAGTAAAAGGTATATATAGAGGATACAAAGGTCTGGTGACAGGCGAAATCAAAGAGTTCAAGAGCCAGAACGTAAGTAATATCATCCAACTGGGTGGAACCATCCTGAAAACAGCCCGCTGTAAGGAGTTCACCACACCGGAAGGCCGCCAGCTGGCTTATGATAATATGAAAAGAGAAGGCATCGATGCTTTGGTGATCATCGGTGGTGACGGTTCGCTGACAGGCGCCCGAATCTTCGCACAGGAATTCGATGTTCCATGTATCGGACTTCCGGGAACGATTGACAACGACCTTTACGGCACGGATACCACTATCGGATATGATACCGCATTGAACACCATTCTGGATGCAGTAGATAAAATCCGTGACACCGCCACTTCACACGAACGTCTGTTCTTTGTAGAGGTGATGGGACGTGACGCCGGATTCCTCGCTCTGAACGGCGCCATTGCTTCGGGAGCCGAAGCAGCCATTATTCCGGAGTTCAGTACGGAAGTCGACCAACTGGAAGAATTTATCAAGAACGGATTCCGCAAATCCAAGAATAGCAGTATCGTACTGGTAGCGGAAAGCGAACTGACAGGCGGTGCCATGCACTATGCGGAACGTGTGAAAAACGAATACCCGCAATACGATGTGCGTGTGACGATCTTAGGACACTTGCAGCGCGGTGGAAGCCCTACAGCTCACGACCGCATCCTGGCAAGCCGTTTGGGTGCCGCTGCCATCGACGCTATCATGGAAGACCAGCGCAACGTGATGATAGGTATCGAGCACGATGAAATCGTCTACGTACCATTCAGCAAAGCTATCAAGAATGATAAGCCGGTCAAGAGAGATCTGGTCAATGTATTGAAAGAACTTTCTATATAATAAAGGTAATACATTCATATAAGGTAATATAAAGAACGGTGGACGCAATGAGAGATTCAATGGTCCACCGTTCTTGTTTCAATAAAGCTATCACTATTTCCAGGAGTCCGAACCGATATACCGGCATTCTTTCAAGCAATATCTCTTTTCCCCGCGGCAGATAAAGCGATCGTCTTTTCACGCTTTCTCTTATTTATCATTTTCTTAATCCACAAATAATAACCGGTCAACGGCAAGGAAGCGCCCACTAATGCAGCCAAAAAAGTAAGTATACGTGTCGTCATACCTCCCCAGTTGCCTACATGAACAGAGTAAATCCAACCGCGTATTTTTCCTGCCTTATCCTGATGCTGATAAAGACTCGTCTCTGTAAATTCACCATTTTCCGTATTAAATGAATAACGGTCAGCAGCACGTTGATTCCCCAAACGGTCGAAAGCAACGCTAGCCGTACCGGAGGAAACACTGATCTGTTTGTATGCCGGATTCTGAAGACTCAGCTTGTCATATATTTCCTGCCAATAAGCAAAGGCAGAAACAACAGGCTTTGGCTGTTCAGTTTGCTGGTGTTTCCAATGTCTGCCGCCCTCATGCAGGTTGCCTTCCTGCCGTTCACTTTGTGAATAATCTGCGGATAAGCCTTCCTGTTTTTCTCGATGCGGCCTGTCCGGACGACCTCTTCTGCCACTTCCACGTTCTTCGGCATTCTCCCGTCCTTCAGTTTCAGCCTTCGGCTTTCCATCCTGCAAAGCCAGTCGGGCATCTCCTTTGGAAGTGCTTTCTTTCTGCCCGTGCCCATGCCCGCCCTGCTGCTGCACTTCCACGCCAAAAACTTTATAAAAGGCTGTCCGATACCAAGTGAAAGACCACGTCAGTCCGGTCAGCGACATAGCCAGCAGAAGAACCAGCGCATACATTCCTCCCGCCACATGCAAGTCATACCAAAACCGCTTCCAGCCTTTCGTGCCCGATATCTTCAGACTATTTTTCAATGCCTTACGTGTACGCGGCCACCAGACAATGATTCCGGAAATCAAGACTACGACAAACATCAAAGTGCTGACGCCTACAATCATCTTTCCCCAGAAAATCCCCTCACCTCCCGGATTCATACTATCCAGCAACCAGCGGTGCATCCGAAACATAAACGCAAAAAAACCGCTGCGCTGATTCTTTCCGGTAATCTCGCCCGTATACTGATCGACATACACCGAAGAACGGCGGGGTTTGGAAAGACTCACCTGATAAGTGCGTTCCGGATCAGAGGAAATGCTGACACCTGACACAGAAACATCGTCGGGCAACGTGGCAGCCACCTTTTCCAACAACTGATCAACCGGTAACGGAGCTGCCTCAACCTGTTTCACAAAGTAAAGTTCCGGCCACATCAGTTCATTTACCTCATTCTCGAACACCAGCATGGCGCCGGAGAAACAGATAAGCGTGATTATTATTCCGAAGGGGACTGAGAGCCACAAATGAATTTTTCGAAAAAACTTTCTCATTGTATTTGTATGGGTTACTTTTGGCACATTTACATTTGCAGTATTAAATATCACAACAAAATATAAGTGTATATTTGAA
>NZ_JAHQUN010000113.1:0-2247 GCF_019052485.1 Bacteroides sp. MSK.20.82 | reverse complement strand
GTAAAAGCATCTGCATGAAGAATGTCTGCATAATCAATTCTTAATGTTATAGTACGTCCTGAAATCTGTTTTTCAGATATTTCTATGGTAAGAACTTTTTCGTCTGGGAAAGTAAATTTTTCAAAGACAAAAATATTTCGATAGTTCTTCTTGAAAACAAGATTCTTATTAACTTGCATCAATGGAAGTATTTCTATAGATTGAAAATTAGTAGCCTTTGTTTGTTTTTTATCTTCTATTTTGAAGCGTATTTGGTCTATATCATATCGTATTTTTGTTTTATTAATCATAGAAATATCAATAAAGAAATACTTATCTAATGTGTAGATATTGTTTAGTACAATTTTCATTAGGTTACTTTTACTGGAAACATCATAGAATTTATTTTTTGAAATAAACATTCTATGTGCGTAATCATACATTTGTGCTTTGGTTAAGTTCACTTCTGGATTCATATAGCTACGTAAATCAGCATAAGGGATATTAAAGCGAGTGTATGCTTTTGCTAAATCGCTACTATATACTAGCATATATTGTACGAAAAATCTTTCTGTAACAATGGTGATAACTCCACTAGCTCCTTCTTTTGTGGGCTTTATTCTAAGAGAGTTACCAGTAGGAATATCGCCAACAATATCATTGACTGATATATCAACATATTTTATATCTTCCATAGCTATAAAATGCGTTGAAACATCTTTGTTGACGTATATAACCTTTAGTTCTTCTGGGTTTTCACCTGCAAGCTCGATGTTTTCTCCAATAGGGGTGTTCTGTGCATTTCCTGTAATAACAGAAACCATTGTGCATAATACAATAAAAATCTTTCTCATATTATTGTTCTTTATCTTTGTTGTTTACTAAAAAAACTTGTGTGTTATATTTTAATTTGGCTTTGTTTTTTTTGATGTTTTTGGAAAGAGCTTGGGTTGTACTACGGTAAGCATCTTGTAAAGCACCTAAAGCGAATTGTTCTACTCCTTCTGATTGGCTGTTCATTTGTATAGTTTGGCTTCCTATTTGCGCTCCAACATCTTTACTCAAATCTCTAAAAGCTGATGAAGGAACAAAGAAACCTTCTTGTCCGTCATTATCATATACAGATAAATCTACTTTCATTTGTCTGCCATCAACCATTATAGAGGAAATATTAATGTGTACTCTTTGAGCTTTAAAGCCAGATACATTCCCATATAGGTAAGTGCCTTTAGTTAAAAGAGCGTCATTAATCATTATATCATCTAGAAGCCGTATGCGTACTCGGCTACCATCTGTTACTTTTAAAGTTTCATCTAATATAGCTGTGATTAGTGAAGTTTTTTGTTCTTTCCCTACAGTATTAAAATATACTTCTGCGGGATTTTTCGCTTTTACAACTTCTATAGCCTTTTCTTTTGGCTTTTCATCTTGTTTTTTTTGAGGTGTTCTAGGACGTGGATTTTGTAATGAATCTATATAAGCCATTTGCATTTTAAAAAGCTCCATTTCTTCTTGCATCTTGGATTTTTCAGGAGCTTTCCTAGTTTCTGTTTGACTTGATTCATCTATAGTAGGAAATCCTTTTATTTGTTGTTCCAATTCCTTTTCTCGGATTCTAGAAGCTTGATTTAAACTGTCAATTTGCCTTATTTCATCATTGGAGTAAAGAGAACCAGAACTTTCAATTTCGCTAACTTCTTCTTCTTTATCTATGGTTTGTATTGATGAATAATCAGAAGATTTATTGAAAGCTCCTTTGAGTGATTCAAATTTACTTTTTATCTCTCTTTTTTCTAAATTAGCATCAGGAATATCAAGATTTAATTCTTCCGTTTCTACTAATGTAGTTTCTTCTGCTGGGGCAGAGTTTATCATATCCTTAACTAGCCATCCTATCCCTAGAATAAAAGGTAGGATGAGTATCGGAATGATGTACTTAGGCTTTTTAATATCAATCTGTTTCATACGCTATTTATTTAATTCATTGTATAAATTTTTTATTCGTATAGTGTCTTCTGGAGTTAATTTCCCATTTTTTCTTAGCTCATTAATTTCATTTTGCATTTTAATCACTTCTAACAAGTCGTGAACTCCTACTTGTTTTTTTTGTAGGGTACTATCAATGTTAATTTGTACTTTGCTTTTTTCTTCGTTGAAAACTTGCATTGGCTTTCTTTCTGGACGCATTACTAATGATAGAATTGTGACGAAAGAAAGGAATGAAATCGTAATTCCAAACATAGCTTTACGGTGTATATCAGCCCACGC
>NZ_JAHQUN010000112.1:0-2544 GCF_019052485.1 Bacteroides sp. MSK.20.82 | reverse complement strand
GTAAGCCCCCGATAAAGTACCCGTTGTCTTTGTATCTTTAAGTCTCGATCTTTGCCAGAAAAAAGACTATGCAAAAAATGAGTAAAGAAGAATTCATTGAAATCCTGTCTCGTCAACAGCGTAGCGGTTTGACGATAAAAGACTTCTGTATAAATGAAGCCTATACCGAATCAAGCTTTTACTATTGGAAAGGAAAGTTTGGCCTATCGAGGCGTTATCATATGGATAGGCATTCTTCCTCTTTAGAGGAGTTTGCACCGGTTAGCCTCACCTCTTCACCTGCTTCCCACTCTGCCTGTGATAGTGGCGCTATACAAACGGGTGAGATCCGGATAGAGTTCCCCGGTGGTATTATCGCCCACTTCAGTGGTATGGCTGAATCCCAGGCGGCCATGCAATTGCTCACTCAACTCTGCAATCGCCATGTTTTGCCTGAATGACACGATGCGCTACTTTCTCTGTCCGGGTAAGACAGATATGCGTAAAGGTATGAACTCATTATGCGGGGTTGTTCATGATAAAATGGGATATGATGTCCGTTTAGGTGATGTGTTTATCTTTATCAACCGCCAGCGCACTACAATGAAACTGCTACACGCGGAAGATGGCGGACTGGTTTTGTACATAAAACGACTTGAAGAAGGCACTTTCCGCCTTCCCTCTTATGACAAAGAAAGCAAGTCGTACCCTATGCAGTGGCGTGACCTGGTTCTGATGGTAGAGGGAATCAACGACGAACCTTCCAAAAGGCTCAAACGTCTGAAAGCGTTACGAAAAAGTGACATGCAGTACTGAAAAACAGCAGGTGAAACCTTGATTATACGGTTGCTTTTCTGTATTTTTGTATTGTTCAAAACAGGTATGACGAATGACTCAGACAGAAACATTAGAACTTTTGGTGGCCACACTCCAGCAGGCTAATAGCTCCCAGTCTGAGTCAATCGAGCGTCTGACCCGGCAGAACGAACAGCTGCAAAATAAGCTTCAGGAACTGCTGGCTCAGGTAGCCTGGTTAAATCGTCAGTTATTCGGCCGTAAGAGCGAGAAATTAGCCCATCTGGATCCGAACCAGCTATCACTGTTCGATCCACCTGTTCAGCCGTTGGAACACGAAATACCGGAAGAAGCCGCAGCCCAAGAACCTGTCTGCTCGACGACTCCCAAAAAGAAAGTGCGTCAGAACCGCAACATGTTGGATGGCCTTCCTGTAGTGGAGATTGTCATAGAACCCGAAGGAGTCGATCCGGATAAATACAAGCGCATAGGCGAGGAACGCACACGTACACTTGAATTTGAACCGGGCAAATTATACGTAAAAGAGATCATACGTCCCAAGTATGGCCTGAAAGACAATATAAGTTTGCCTCAGGGGCATCAGGGCAGTGTTATTATAGCCCCTCTTCCGCTATTGCCTATCTACAAGGGACTTCCCGGTGCCAGCCTGCTCACTGAAATCCTCTTGCAAAAATATGAATATCATGTACCATTCTATCGTCAGGTGCGTGAGTTTCACCATTTAGGCCTGAAGATCTCGGAAAACACGCTTCAGGGGTGGTTCAAACCTGCCTGTGAATTACTTAAACCTCTCTATGAAGAGTTGAAGAAACAGGTATTGAAGGCCGACTATATCCAGGTGGACGAAACGACATTACCGGTTATCAACAAACAGAATCATAAAGCGGTTAAGGAATACTTGTGGATAGTCAGGGCGGTTATGGATGGATTGGTCTTCTTTCATTATGATGACGGTTCCCGCTCACAGGAAACAGCCTGGAAATTATTACAAACCTTCAAAGGATATCTTCAAAGTGACGGCTATGCGGCCTACAACATCTTTGAGGGTAAGAAAGAGGTGTGCCTTGTCGGATGCCTTGCCCACATAAGGCGACATTACGAGGTTGCCAAAGAAGAGAATGAATCCCTGGCCGGATATGTTCTGGCTCAAATACAGCAACTCTATCGGATCGAACAGATTGCCGACCAGGAGGAACTCACTTATGAGCAACGCATGCTTAGAAGACAGGAACAGGCACTTCCCATACTTGAGCAACTGGAAAAATGGATGGAAACAGCCTATCCGAAAGTGCTTCCTAAAAGCCGGATGGGGCAAGCTATCGCTTACGCGTATCAACTTTGGCCACGTATGAGGAATTATCTGAAAGACGGCAGGCTTAAAATAGATAATAATCTGGCCGAAAATGCGATTCGTCCGATAGCCTTATCAAGAAAAAACTTCTTATTTTGTGGAAACCATGAAGCCGCGCAGAACACTGCCATAATCTGTTCGCTCTTGGCATCATGCAAAGCCTCCAACATTAACCCCCGGGAATGGCTCACGGAGGTGATTGCACTATTGCCGTATTATGCAGCCAACAAGGAGAAAGACCTAAAAGAGCTGCTACCCCATTGCTGGGAATCGGGAAACTCCAAAGAACTCTAATAATACTCTAACGAAAAACAAGAATATAAATACAGAATCACTATAGCTTTGTTCGATTTGCTATAGCGATTCTTTTTTATACGGGTACTTTATCGGGGGCTTAC
>NZ_JAHQUN010000111.1:0-2578 GCF_019052485.1 Bacteroides sp. MSK.20.82 | reverse complement strand
ACACCCTCAAACCCAAAGACGGAGGATTACACCTATAAGCAGGGACAGTACAGCCCCCGAAAGAGAAAGGACACCACGCCCAAAGTAAATCCGCAACTTGCGGTAGAGCTGGTGTTTCAAGAGTTGAAGCGCGTAGAATCCTATACGAAGCGCATAGAGGACGCAACAGCCAAAAAGGTAGAAGTAGATAGAGGAAGCCTTGAAAGTGCCGAAAATCGCCTAAAAAGCGTATTGGCGGAATTTGAACGGCTGGGGAACAGAATGAAAAATGGCGGCTATGTGGATAAACGGGTTTCGTTCTACTCCATTCTTTGTGCCGTTATCTCCCTCTTGTTTGCCTGCCTCATGTGTTATTTGTGGGTGGATGCTGCCAAGGAACGGGACAGATACCAGCCCTTTTATGAATATTACCAGCAGATGCAAGAGCAGAAAGAAGGGAAGGAATAGAAATGTACGAGTTAAATGGGTAGAAAACCAAATATTTGCAAAGATAGTAATTCTTTGCAAACTCTTAAATGGCACTGATGCCATTCCTATATATAAAAGCCGCCGGGAATCTATGGAGTTCCGGCGGCTTGCTCTTTATTCAAAAAACATTTCTTCTGATTTCTCAAAAATTAAATTGGGAGAGTCTATAACACTTTTTCTAAAGGAGGCAATATTACTTGTAGATGTGTCGCCCAACATTATGACTACTTTATTCCTTCTTTCATCTAAATAGTGACCATAATACTTTAATTTTGTAAAATCTTTTTCAAGTAATAAGGAGTCTAAAATCTTTATTTGCTGCATTAAGGACTCTTTACTGTTTCCACACATTTTTATAATTACTCCATTGGAACTTTTACATCTTTCAAAAATATCATTCCGTATATTGTATGTGTCGTTTGTAATACAAAAGTAGACAATTCCATTTTCCACATACATACCTCCTAAATAAGGTGGTTCTCCTTTCTCTTTAATAGAATTCTTCCAATTGGAAATTACTTCATTTACAGTTAACGTGTCTATATAATTACTGTTTTTTTTATTCGAACAGGATATAATGAAAACAGCAAAGCTTATAATTCTAATACAATTCCAAACCATATTTTTCCACGGTACGAGAAGCAGGCATAAAATATGAAGGATTGGAATTTGTGACACCTCCTATTAATGTTCCGGCTATATTCATATCATCAGGAGTGTAAACAATGCATCCGCTATCTCCGCTTTGTGAATTACAGGTCATTTTTACTATGCCAGTTAAAGTAACTGATATGCCTTGAGAGGGCCATTTAAAAGTGGATGTTGCATAAGTGGAGTTAATATAACCAGTACTTGCGCTATGCCTACCACGAATTGCGACTTTTGAATTAACTAAATAAGAAGATAGTTTTGGATTAACAGATAAAAAATCGCTATATAAATGATTTGAAAATGTATATCCATTCATTGAATAACAAAAGGCAGCATCCGTATCTCCTGACGTTTGTGAAATTTCAGCACAACCTATAGGAGTACTCATCGATTCATTTTCGTATACATAAGTTCCAGCTTTTTGTACAACGTGTCCTGCGGTAACAAATCCTGTAACAGGTACAACATGACTATCTTTTCGCTTAGCTCGGAATCCGACAGAACCATATGAACGTGTTCCGGAAACAATACTTTGCCCTGTTAGTATTTCGCTTAGGAAAGCTGGTTTTTCTGATTTCACAAACTTCAAGAAGGGTTCTTCTAAAACTTCTTTTTTGAAGTCTTGTATATTTGATTCTGAAATGTCACCTAAATAGACTTCTATGTTGTTGTCTGTATCGCAGATAGAAAAACCATAAAATTCAAAAGGATTATCTGCATTCTTTTTAGATAACAAATAGTTATCCATCTTTTCTGCTGCATTTAATAGTTCTGAATAAGAATATTCACAGATATCCACAATGGATCCATTTCCACCACATCGAGTGATTAAATCTTTTTCTATCTCTTCCGAAGTTTTATTGACTACCTTTACAACCAGTTTGCCTTCTTTGTTTAAATAGGCTCCTCCATAATATGAAGGATATGATAAATGCTTTATCTCACTACTTCGAGATACTGCATTTTGAAAAGATTTCATTAGATTAGCACCAAGTTCATTTCCGGATAAGGTTTCTTGCTGATGAACAGTGTTATTTATCTCGTCTAATTCAGACGTGCATGATACTAAAGCTATTGCTATCATGCTTAAAATAACATAATAAAACTTTTTCATAATGGTATAATTTAAAGTTAATATCCACAAATATAGCAATTCCTTTTGAAAATCAAGCACTATACTCCTTTATTTTCCCCTTTAGTGCATTGATAATCCAACCTTTTGGATTATTCTTTTCTCGTGATTTTCCGTTTAGGATAGCCAGTTCTCTTATAAGGTCAGTAATATTTTCTTGTGCAGTTATAAATGTTTCCTTGTTCCGGTTTATTTCTTCTGAAGTGAAACCGCAGGAATAACGGAGGTATTCATACACATGGCTATCTATTTGGTGACGTGCCGTTACTTTTGCTTGAAGTTCTTTTACTTCCAGTTCTTCATCCCTGAATTGAGGTTGATATACAG
>NZ_JAHQUN010000110.1:0-2609 GCF_019052485.1 Bacteroides sp. MSK.20.82 | reverse complement strand
GGGGGATTAGCTCAGCTGGCTAGAGCATCTGCCTTGCACGCAGAGGGTCAACGGTTCGAATCCGTTATTCTCCACCATCTCTGAAAACAGAGAAACGATCTTTGACATGATGTACAAAAAGTAAAATTTAGTAAAGAGCTAAAAGTATATATCGAACCGTACGTTTTAAGTACCGCGATATTGAGTACTCGGGTTTAATGCCTGATACTTGATACCTGATACTTAAAGGTAAGTTTGAAAGAAAGTAAGCAAGGGCGCATGGCGGATGCCTTGGCTCTCGGAGGCGATGAAGGACGTGATAAGCTGCGATAAGCTCTGGGTAGGTGCAAATAACCTTTGATCCAGAGATTTCCGAATGGGACAACCCGGCATTCTGAAGGAATGTCATCCATCTTAGATGGAAGCTAACGCAGGGAACTGAAACATCTTAGTACCTGTAGGAAAAGAAAATAATAATGATTCCCCTAGTAGTGGCGAGCGAACGGGGAATAGCCCAAACCACCCATGTTACGGCATGTGTGGGGTTGTAGGACCACGATGTCGCAAGACATTTGATGAGTAGAATCCTCTGGAAAGTGGAACCATAGACGGTGATAGTCCGGTATACGAAGTCAAATTAAGCGTAGTGGTATCCTGAGTAGCGCGGGACACGAGAAATCTTGCGTGAATCTGCCGGGACCATCCGGTAAGGCTAAATACTCCCGAGAGACCGATAGCGAACCAGTACTGTGAAGGAAAGGTGAAAAGCACTTCGAATAGAAGAGTGAAATAGTCCCTGAAACCGTGCGCCTACAAGCGGTCGGAGCTGCGTAAGCAGTGACGGCGTGCCTTTTGCATAATGAACCTACGAGTTACTTTTTCCGGCAAGGTTAAGCATCTTGAGATGTGCAGCCGAAGCGAAAGCGAGTCTGAACAGGGCGTCGAGTCGGAAGGAGTAGACGCGAAACCAAGTGATCTACCCTTGGTCAGGTTGAAGGTTAGGTAACACTAACTGGAGGACCGAACCGATAAGCGTTGAAAAGCTTCCGGATGAACTGAGGGTGGGGGTGAAAGGCTAATCAAACTTGGAGATAGCTCGTACTCCCCGAAATGCATTTAGGTGCAGCCTTGTGAGTTACTAATGTGAGGTAGAGCGACTGATAAGATGCGAGGGCTTCACCGCCTATCAAGTCTTGATAAACTCCGAATGCGCATTAGTTCTATCACAGGAGTGAGGGCATGGGTGCTAAGGTCCATGTCCTAAAGGAGAAGAATCCAGACCATCAGCTAAGGTCCCCAAATAAACACTAAGTTGAACTAACGAAGTCAGATTGCTAAGACAGCTAGGATGTTGGCTTGGAAGCAGCCATTCATTTAAAGAGTGCGTAACAGCTCACTAGTCGAGGAGTTTGGCGTGGATAATAATCGGGCATTAAGTGTTTTACCGAAGCTATGGGATCAGTAATGATCGGTAGGGGAGCATTCCACTCTGCGTCGAAGGTGAAGCGTGAGCTTTGCTGGAGCGTGTGGAAAAGCAAATGTAGGTATAAGTAACGATAAAGGGGGTGAGAAACCCCCTCGCCGAAAGACTAAGGTTTCCTGATCAACGCTAATCGGATCAGGGTTAGTCGGGTCCTAAGGCTCAGCCGAACGGTGAGGCCGATGGCAGAACAGGTTAATATTCCTGTACTACCTTAAGGAGTGACGTGGAGACGGAGCAGTGACAGCGCCGCGGACTGACGGAATAGTCCGTTGAAGGGTGTAGATGTTGATCATCCCAGGCAAATCCGGGATGAGAGTCGAACCTGATAGTATGGAGCGTTCTTCGGAACAATCCAATAGTGCGTGTAAGCATACTCCCAAGAAAATCCGCTAAACTTAATCCTTAAGGTACCCGTACCGCAAACGGACACACGTAGTCGGGTTGAATATACTAAGGCGCTTGAGTGATTCACGGTTAAGGAACTAGGCAAATTGACCCTGTAACTTCGGGATAAAGGGTCCCAACGAGAGTTGGGCGCAGAGAATAGGTCCAGGCAACTGTTTAACAAAAACACAGGGCTGTGCCAAATTGAAAGATTACGTATACAGCCTGACACCTGCCCGGTGCTGGAAGGTTAAGAGGAGATGTCATCGCAAGAGAAGCATTGAATTGAAGCCCCAGTAAACGGCGGCCGTAACTATAACGGTCCTAAGGTAGCGAAATTCCTTGTCGGGTAAGTTCCGACCTGCACGAATGGTGTAATGATCTGGACACTGTCTCAACCGTGAGCTCAGTGAAATTGTAGTATCGGTGAAGATGCCGATTACCCGCGATGGGACGAAAAGACCCCGTGAACCTTTACTATAGCTTAACATTGAATTTGGGTAATTGATGTGTAGGATAGGCCGGAGACTTTGAAGCAGGTACGCCAGTATTTGTGGAGTCGCTGTTGAAATACGGCCCTTTGATTATTTGAGTTCTAACTCGTAGTTGCGAGGACACTGTTTGGTGGGTAGTTTGACTGGGGTGGTCGCCTCCAAAATAGTAACGGAGGCTTCTAAAGGTGCCCTCAGGACGATTGGTAACCGTCCGCAGAGTGTAATGGCATAAGGGCGCTTGACTGGGAGACTAACAAGTCGATCAGGTA
>NZ_JAHQUN010000109.1:0-2737 GCF_019052485.1 Bacteroides sp. MSK.20.82 | reverse complement strand
GGCAGATAACAAGCGTATCAATCTCCCTAAAGGACGATTATTCGCCGAACATTATTCTTCAAAAGAATTGGATATGAATAAAGGAAATACCATAGAAGATTTTTTTTGTAAGCAATTCATTAAGTCTGGTTATCAAGACCGTTTCTTTTTTGAACTGTCATCAAACAAAAAAAGAGTAAAAGCTATTAGTCGAATTTGTCATAATATGATGGATATTATAAATGAGAATAAGATTGTCGAGGTCTATAATTCTACGGATTTAATCCATTTGACAGATAGACTTCGTGAATTATCTAAAGAGAAAGAAGGATATTGCATCGGTTTTTTTGAGCTGGATCAAAAATGGGCAGATATATCAGAGGCTATAAATGCAGGAATACAGTCGAATTTTGGCTTTGCCATAATATTGTCTGATGGAATTGCTTGTATATGTGAAGAAACCGGTATAACCAATAGAAGAGCTGTAATATTACACTCCATATCCAAATTGAAAGAATAACAAGCGGCTCAACCTCCCCTTAAAGGTCGGTTAGCTGCCAAACATTATCCGCAACTAAAAATCAAAAAGGAATATGAAAGAATTAGAAAACAACTGGATGAAAAAATGGGAATCGGTAAAAGAAAAAACCGTCTGCCCTGTTGACCTCAATACTTATTTTGAGCAAGAAGAAATTGCAGGAAAATCGTTAACGACGATTAATATCGGTTCTTGCGATTTGCCGAGTGGAAATCTTTTGGTACGAGATCCATTGGTATATCTCCCAAACAGAAACGAACGTCCATATTTTCAGAACGCTCCTGCGGGTAAATATGAAACGGAAATTTGTGTAATCAAATCTGACGACGAGGATTGCGACCGTTATGCCGCAGTACGTTTGCGCTTCAATGAAAAGCGGGCTGTTCGATTCTATGAAGCATTAGTTGGGAATGAAAACCTTGAAACATTGGAAGAGGGTGATTACTTTGGATTTTGTGTAGATGCTGGTTTAGGATGTGTATGTGATGAAATTATCCACCGTATTTATTGCGACTGGGATGAACAATGGCGCAAAGATAATCCCGATGATAATCCTTATGATGGATATTTTGCTGCATTATTCAAAGAAAACTATTATCTCCATCCAGAATATCAACGTGCAGGCGGAGACTGGTTAAATTGGCAAGTGCCGGGGACGGAGTATCATATTCCCATTTTTCAATCAGGGTTCGGAGATGGTACGTATCCGGTTTATTGGGGCATAGACGAAGGCGGCGAAATATGTCAGTTGGTAATTCAGTTTATTGATATAGAATTAGCCTATGGCAATGATGAAGAGAATTAATGTGCGGATAACAAATAAATAAGCAACCCTAACAGTTGCTATTTACAACCCATTCCAATAATAGAAAATTAAAAATGAAAAATAAATTAATTGATGAATTGGAGAAAACTATAGAATTCCTACATCAGACAGGTTGGCATAAACAAGCGGTTTGGTATGAGAATAAGTTGAAACTAATAAAAGAAAGTGAAGAAGGCTGCGCATCCTTTTATCAAAACCTCCATGAAGTTGATGCTTCACTTACAGGCATGGGGTCGTTCTCTGATCTACCAGTGAAACAAGAGTTTGTTGATCAACAATGGGATTTGGTAGAAAGAATCCATCAATTAATTTTAGAAAACATTGGTAACAATCACCTAAACTGCTAAACGCAGTTAGCTGAAACACATTAGTCGCTTGAAAAATAAAAAAAGAAAATGAGTAAGATAATGATATGGGTCGGTCAATTCGATTCCGAAGCTGACTTTGAGAAATATATGGATCAATCGGCTTTCCGTCAATGGTGGAAAGATTACGATGAAGACAATAAGGAACTTCGTTGCCAGTTCTGTAAGGAGCTTGGTGTAATGAGCTATGATGAGGATTTTCTTATTATGAAATTCACATCTGACGGCTTGGCAGGATTACTTAACCTTATTCCTGCTGATACCCAAAAGATAAGTCTGTCGATGGCTGATAAAAATATTACAATGGCAAATGCTGTTATCTGCTATAATTGTCGTGAGGGTATATCTCCTAAGAAGGCAGAGAATACCACAACCATGACTTATCTTGGTACGTTTGAGTTTGAACTGTCGCCTGAAGGAATGCAAGGGTCTAATGCTGGATTAGAATATATGATTTGGATTGGCACAACCGCTAAAAGTCGGGAAGAATTTATGGAGTATTTCAATCAAGATGAGTACATGAAAGAAATACGAGATTACGAAGAAGGTCGTACAAAGAAACGTCCCAATCCGGAACATCGCTGTCAGTTCTGTAAAGACGTTAATATAAAGTATTACTATCCAGAATTTCTAACTGTGGAAATTAAGGATGAACCCGAAAATCCTTTTAATCTTGTTAGAATGATGATTGATAACAAACTTGTCCTTGACTGGTATATTGAGTCCGATATTGATGAATACCACATAAAGCCATCAAATTGTATTGTGTGCTATATACCCAATGGTTTCAAGGACAACAAAAGGAATCAAAAAATCTTTATTAAGAAGAAAAATTATGATTCATATGAAACACCTGAAAAATTTGTGAATGAATTAGACAGTTACAACGGTATTCAATATTTGGAAACTTATATTGCAGAATAAAGCGACTAACAAACGGATAAATTTCCCTTAAAGGTCGATTATCCACTGGACATTAATCGCTGAGAAAAATATGAATAATTGGATTGAAACATCAGGAAGCCCATT
>NZ_JAHQUN010000108.1:0-2956 GCF_019052485.1 Bacteroides sp. MSK.20.82 | reverse complement strand
GGCAGATAACAAGCGTATCAATCTCCCTAAAGGACGATTATTCGCCGAACATTATCGTTTAATATGGTAAGTAGAAAAGAAACAGTAAAAAGTTGTTGTGTGAATATACTTGATGATGTAAAAAGAATATTAGCGCAACCTTTTGAATGTAGGAAGACTTCTCTTCCTGATGGTGCATTACATAATGTACAAAAAGAATTGGAAAATATGATTAATGCGATTGATAAAGATATTTACTCGTTTACACCAAGTTATGGCAAATATCTAATAGATTGTTGGCTTGGAGATGAATTAGTAGATAAACTTCTTGATGTTTCTTGTCAATATGAAAAACTAATTAAGTTGAAATAAACGATAGCATACGGATTAATCTTCCAAAGGTCGATTATCCAACAAACATTATCGGTCTAAAAATTAAAATATGGATAGTAAACTTCAATTATTCGCTAAAGTGTTATTAAAAGAACACTATGATGAATTTTTAGAAATGATTCAGTTGTTCAATATAGATAAGAGAACCTTTGTCCTTCAACATAGGAAAATGTTTGAAAAGGGATGGTACGATACAAGCTCTGAAGACAATGAATTTAGTGAAGTAGATATTATGCTTTGTTTTGCTATAGTTTCTCACAGAATGGCAGTTATTGATTGGAGTGGTGAAGAATATTCAGGGCAGGTTAAGCGTTCCATTACGATGATGTTAAAGAATTATGGGATAGAACGTTTCTTATGGAACACTAAAAAGTTTGAGGATTCTTTGGATTGGGACAAAATTCGCCGAGGTGACTATTTGCCTTTGTTGTTCCAAGCTATGAACAAGCAACTTAACAGAGGCGGTTATTCCATTGTGTTTTGTGATACAAAATCGGATTGTTTTCGTTATGCAATATTACCAACTGCCGAGTTTGTGCAATTTGAGAATACGGAATTAGATGATTATCTGACAATCATTAGTCCTAAGATTTACAATATATATCTTGCAGACAAGGGAAATGAATTGCCTAAAATTATGCTGTACTTAAAAAAGAAATTTTCTGTTCCACTAAGTGAAATCAAGGAATTTTGTTCAAGAGATAAAATTTTACTTGGAATAGGGAACTCTATAATTGTGGATGAATATCGAAAAGAAATTGAACAACTTGGAGGCAAGATTGAAACAGAAGAAATAGACCGATAACAAACAGCAAACCGATTGAATAAGCGGAACGCTGCCGAACATTAGCAACCCCAAAAAGATGAAAATGATTGGAGAAACTATAAGAACTGAATTTGAAGCATTGAAAAATGACTTTGAAACCATAAGGCAACAAATAGAAGACGATGTTGTCAGGACTGAGTTGTATAAGGGCGAGTTTTATGAACTTACTCCATATTCCTATCAGCGTAATGGTTGCAAACAAGGAAAACCTGTAAAGCGTCCTGATACAATAAAAAGCACCAAAAATCTTTGTATCTACGGATTTAATAACCAAAATCAAATCGTAGAAGTTAAGGTTGGTTGTTCTATTGAAAATCAGTTTTATCACACTTTCCTGTATTATACAGACAATCTTGTGAAAAGTATTCTATACGATAATGGAAAACATTTGATGAATGTATGCCATTACTTTTTTGAGGGCGGAAAGCTGAAACGGTCACAGTTATGTGGTAGGTATGGTTGCCGTGAAGAGAATTATATCTATAAAGAAAATGCTTTGACACATATTGAAGTCAAACAATATGATATTGAGGGTAATAGTGGTAATGATTTAATTCATATATTCCAATATCAAGACGATGGGGCTTTAGAAAGTATTACCAAATCATTTCCAAATGGATATTCTGAAATAATCTATAAAACGAAAAGAGGTTGCTAACAAGCGGCTTAACTACCCCTGAAAGGTCGGTTAGCCACCAAACATTAATATTAAAAGGAAACACTATGATACCTGATAAATTGAAAGATGATTTTAATTCATTGAGAAATATGTTTGATGAATTGAAAAGAGAAATTGATAAGAATGTTGTAAGGGAAGAGAATTACAAAGGTGAGTTCTACGAAATATCCCCTTATTCTTATCAAAGAAACAGGTTTAAGCAAGGGAAAATAGTTGGAAATGTAACTTCTCTCAAAACAACTAATAACCTATTTACTTATTATTTCGATGTAAAAAATCAAATTATAGAAATCCGAGAGGGCTTGGAACTTAAAAATCAATTCTATTACACCTTTTTCATTTATGAAAAGGAACTCATGAAAACTATTGCATATGATAATAGCAAACGTATTGTGAATGTCCGATATTATCTATATGGAAGTAATGGTAAAATAGAGAAAATGTATTCAAAGGGTTCTCGTGGAAGTAGAGAAGAAACATATTTTTATGAAAATGACCGCCTACAAAAAATAGTTATAAGACAATTTGATAGAAATGATATTGAACAGGATACGTTACAACATTCATTTGATTATAAGTCTAATGGAGAATTAAAATCTATTATTCTTTCGACAGAATTATATTCTGAAACAATCTATCAGGAAACATAAATTTAATATTAACAAGCCGGGATAACGGACTAACGCCGTTCCCCGTCAAACCATTAAACATTAGAAAATGAGAACACCAATCATAATCCTGTTATTTGTAATCCTGCTTGCCGCAAGCTGCGGAGAGCCTCCCATGCCGCCGTCGGACGAGGAAATGATACGCCATTTCACCACGCACGAGGTGGCGTTCCGTAAGGTGTACGAAATCATGGCAGAGAGTTCAGAAGGTAGTTTTCACTACCCGCCGCTTTCTCCGGAAGAGGTCATTATACTTGATTCAACAGAACAAAGCGATACATTCCATGAAACGAATGACGAACAAGACATTCCGGTATATGGACTGTTGAAGCCGGAGCGAATCCTACTCGACTCCTTGTTATCAGAGATTGGATGCGGTTTTATCCTTGTTGATCGCAGGGAATGGGGAAC
>NZ_JAHQUN010000107.1:0-3110 GCF_019052485.1 Bacteroides sp. MSK.20.82 | reverse complement strand
AATACTCAAAACAAAAAAGAATGATTATGGATAAAAAAGAAAAGAATTTTGCCACATACAAAGAATTTGCAAAGATGCTTAGGGAAGTGGCAAACATATACTCTAAACTGGGTGACGAACCATTGTTGAAAGAAGGATATGAGTATAACGCCATTAGAGATGCTGTTCAGTATGTAACGAACAAACACGATTTTGGTTACTTTATACAGCCTTGGAAGGATGAGTTTCTACGTATGCCTTTTGATGTGACGAAGCGAAAAAAATGGGCTGATTATGTGGCTGAATGCCATGCTACAGGAAAGGAAATAGATTACGATAATTATGATTGGGATAAATGACCATAATTTTTCGAATAGTGTGAAAGGGAATAGATGTCATATAATCAAAATATAGATAGAATGTTTATTGAATATAAGGTATATCGTAGGGTGTCAGATTTGAAGCCTTTTATATCTAGGGATGAACTCCCTTCTTGTCAGATGATTGGGAAAAAAAAGTTTGTAGGAAAAAAAGCAAAAATGGAGGCTGTTTATAGACTTACAGGGAAACGTTTGCCAGAAGACTATACAACAGAGCAGGTAAACAATTTTCTTACGGTAGAGCTTTTTAATACGTCTTTATGGCATAAGTATAGAAAGATTTACAATGAAGTTTCCAATGAAAAAGAAATTGTTGTTGAGAACTATAGTTATCAATATACATTAGTTGTAGAATTAGCAAATAAATCGAATTTATCATTGGATGAAGGAAAAATTGTACATTTTGTTATTTGCGAACTGTTAGGAAATCCTTGTGAAACGTATAAAGGGATGAAAAACCCTATAATTTCTTTACGAAAAGATTATGATAGATAAAGCAAAAACATTAGATGAATGCTTTAAGGAACTAATTCTTAAAAGAGGTTGGTCTAAAAATAGTCCATATGACCGCCGAACTGCATCAAGGCATAAAAAGCAATTCCTTGAAGGAACGTTGCCCGATGAATTTAAAAGAGTATATTTGCAAAGTGCTGGTTATACAATAGTGCAGCCGGAGCTTTGGCGACAGGAATTATAAAACAAAGAAAATGGACTGGAGGAACATAATAAGAAATCTATTAGAAATTATCATTGCTATTTTTAGAATGATTTTCATAGGGCTATTTTATATAGCCAAGTTTATGTTTGTGTTCTTTATTCTACTTTTTTTTGGAGTATTAATCAGTCAAAATAATAAGCGATGGTAAATAGAGAAATAAAAGCCCGAAAACGTGCGGTGAAAGAAGAAAAAGAAGAAATAGACGGTGAGATTGTTAGAATTAGGAAAGGGCATCCTCGTACAAATCTTCCTGTGAAACTCCCAGAAAATCCCACATGGCTGAAACAACCTAATGTAGTTACATTAATGGCTGGTGATTTTAAGACAGTACAGATTAGAATCTTAATTGCTGTTATAGAGAAATTACAGGATGTCATAGAATTAAGTATTCAGCATCTAGATAAATATGGTACATCTATTCCATGCGAGCAATTATCTTTATTTCAAGAATATTCAGACCGTATAAGAGTAGATATCGCATATCGGGATTTGGGCGTTAATCCAGACCAATACAAGGAAGTAAAAAGCATGGTTCGTAAATTAATCAGTATTCCTGTAGAGCTTGATGTTAAAGACCCAATAACAGGTGAGGATAGTTGGTCTATTACTGGTTTATTCACTAAGGCAAATATACCTAAAACTCCTTATTCAAGAGGTTTTTCTTTAGAAATGGATAGAGAGGTTGCTAAAGTTTTCATTAATGTTGATAGAGGTTTTACACGCTATATAAAAGAGATAGCTTTAAGAGCGCAAAGTAGATATACAATAAGAATGTATATGCTGATTAGCTCATGGAAAGAAAAAGGTGGTTTTTCTATCTATGTGGATAGATTTCGGAAATTCTTAAAATTAGAAGATAAATACCCCGAATTTAAAGATTTGTATAAACGTGTAATACGCCCTGTTTACGATGATTTGTTTGAACAGGCTGATTGCTGGTTTGAAATGGCAGAAGTTTATCGTAATTCAGGCGATACACAGCCTTATAAACTTAATTTCAAAGTTATTAAGTCTGCATTATCAAAGAAGGAAGAAGAACTATTAAAAGGACAAAAGAAGATGATAACGAATTTTTGTTCTTTGCACTTTGCAATGAAGGACGAGCATTTGCAGCAGTTTATTCCACAGATTACATTAAGCAACTATAAAGCAGTAGTAACTAAGATGCTTTATCTAGGCGAATATGTTAGAGATAACTGGAATAAAATTTCAAATAAAGCAGAATATTGTTTATCCGTATTATTAAAAGAAGTAGAAATACTCCCCGGAATGATTGGAGAAGAAAAAGAAGATGAATAAAAGTTGGGTTTTTGTCCCTAGGAGGGGTCTAAAAGTTGGGTTTTTGTCCCTAAGAAGTTGGGTTTTTGTCCCTAAGAAGTTGGGTTTTTGTCCCTAAGAAGTTGGGTTTTTGTCCCTAAGAAGTTGGGTTTTTGTCCCTGATTTTTTACCATTATCTGTTGTTTTTCAGATAGTTACCCTTTCATTTTTAAGGGTACTACCATCACTAGCTGATAAAAAAAACCTGATAATCATACCAAACACAAAAAAGGAACTTTTCTTATTACATAAACCCATAAAAAAGGAACTTTTCTCATAATCTTAACACAAACTTTAGGGAAAAGAACACTTATTAACAAAAAAAGACACTATATGATACAACTAATCAATCAAAAGTTGGGTTTTTGTCCCTATCTAAAAAAAACATATTTTAAAAAGTTGGGTTTTTGTCCCTATGCTTTTTTGATATACTGTAGGGAAAGAAATTGATACCGAATTATCATGCTCGATATGTTCTGAAGAACGCCTTTTTGATACCAAATACAAAAAGCTGCCGGAAGCCGGACACAAAAAATTGATACCATAAAACTATAGGGAAAAAGAACAAAGAGAAAACACTATATATAAATAATATATGAATATATAATATATGAACCTATAAACATATAATATATGATTAATATACTCCACTTCCAGAAAGAGCAACACGAAGAATCTTCTTTTCCCTAAAGTTCTTTGTGTCGTTTCTCTCTATA
>NZ_JAHQUN010000106.1:0-3276 GCF_019052485.1 Bacteroides sp. MSK.20.82 | reverse complement strand
CGAACGCATTCAGCAAGGATTGTTTTTATTTGGTTGATGCGGTAGGCGTGACGGAGCATGCGCAAACAGTGGCACCTATAGATGATGGTCCTACAACAAAAACGATTACTCTAAAGGAGTTGTTAGAACGTATTAGTCATGGCTATATTCCTGACGAGTATCTCAAACGGCTTGCGGCAACGCTTGCCCGAATATACAACAAGGCGGATGATTCGCAACGGAAAGAGTTTGTCCGTTTGTCTCATGATGACATGAAGGAACTTTCTGCTAGAATATACGATGCGCTGGAGAAAGGCATTCTTCCACTGTTTGTAAGCACTGATGAGCCTAACAATGAACGTAAGGGGCTAGTCGCTCCGCTTGCCAATCATGCGGATGCTCGGAAATACCTTCTTATACTTGCAGCCGGATTCGTCAATACATTGATGCCGGGTGAAGATACGCTTATCTCCAAAGGGTTTTCCATTGAGGAAGCAAAAAGTACGACAGAGGCTTTCGAGGAGTTCTGCAAAGAACACAGTGATGAAATAGAAGCACTACGTATTATATATAATAATGAAGGAACGCCTATCACCTATTCTATGTTGAAGGATTTGGAAAACAAACTCAAAATGGCAAACAACCATTTCACTTCCAAACAACTTTGGAACTCTTATGCCATAGTTAATGCTAAAGCGGTAAGGCGTTCCACTACCAAAGAAGAAAGCGATGCATTGACCAATATCATACAACTTGTGCGCTTTGCTTTCCGCCAAATCGAACGATTGGATAGTGTAGTTACTACCTCTAAACAGTTTTTCAATCTTTGGTTAGGACAAACCCAGCGTGAAATAACTGACAAACAGCGAGAGGTTATCAGTCGTATTGTGGATTACATTGCTTCTAACGGAGCTTGTACGGTCAGAGATATTCGAGAGGATGACGCAACCCAAGCGGCACAAATGATTCGGGCATTTGGTAATATGCAGAAAGTGGACGAAGCACTTCATTCCCTTTACACATTTGTAGTATTAAGAAAAGCAGCATAAAAAATGGCAACAAATAGTTCAACTGAGCAATCGCTCACCAAAAAAGTATGGAATCTGGCAACCACTCTTGCCGGACAAGGAATAGGATTCACTGATTATATTACCCAACTGACCTATCTTTTATTCTTGAAGATGGATGCCGAAAATGTAGAAATGTTTGGAGAAGAGTCGGCTATTCCAACTGGTTATCAGTGGGCAGATTTGATAGCATTTGATGGTCTGGATTTGGTAAAACAATATGAAGAGACCCTTAAATTGCTTAGTGAGCTGGACAATCTGATAGGTACGATTTATACGAAGGCACAAAACAAGATAGACAAACCTGTTTATCTGAAAAAGGTCATCACCATGATTGATGAGGAGCAATGGCTCATTATGGACGGTGATGTGAAAGGAGCTATCTACGAAAGCATTCTTGAAAAGAACGGGCAAGACAAGAAAAGCGGTGCAGGACAGTATTTTACTCCTCGTCCACTTATTCAGGCAATGGTAGATTGTATCAATCCGCAAATGGGTGAAACGGTTTGTGACCCGGCTTGTGGAACGGGTGGATTCTTACTTACAGCTTACGATTATATGAAAGGTCAGTCAGCAAGTAAAGAAAAACGTGATTTCTTGCGTGACAAAGCTTTGCATGGTGTGGATAATACGCCTTTAGTGGTGACGCTCGCTTCCATGAATCTTTATTTGCATGGTATTGGTACAGACCGTAGTCCGATTGTTTGTGAGGATTCTTTGGAAAAAGAACCGTCAACTCTTGTTGATGTGATACTTGCCAATCCTCCTTTTGGAACTCGTCCGGCAGGCTCTGTGGATATCAACCGTCCGGATTTCTATGTGGAGACCAAAAATAACCAGTTAAACTTCCTCCAACACATGATGCTTATGCTCAAAACAGGAGGACGTGCTGCTGTGGTGCTTCCTGACAATGTCCTTTTTGAGGCAGGGGCAGGTGAGACTATTCGCAAACGCTTATTGCAGGATTTCAATCTGCATACTATCTTGCGCTTGCCTACAGGGATTTTCTATGCGCAAGGCGTAAAAGCCAACGTGTTGTTTTTCAGCAAAGGACAACCAACCAAAGAAATATGGTTTTACGATTACCGTACAGACATAAAGCATACGCTTGCCACCAATAAACTGGAACGGCATCATTTGGATGATTTTGTTTCTTGCTACAATAATCGAGTAGAGACCTACGATGCAGAAAATAATCCGCAAGGTCGTTGGCGTAAATATCCTGTAGATGAAATTATTGCCAGAGACAAAACAAGTCTTGACATTACTTGGATAAAACCAGGTGGTGAGGTGGACGACCGTTCATTGGCAGAACTGATGGCAGACATCAAGGATAAGAGCCAGACCATCAGTAGAGCGGTGACTGAACTTGAAAAACTGCTTGCAAATATTGAAGAAAATTGAGCTATGCGAAAAGATATTAGCACAAATGATAAAGATATAAACGACCTGTTCTTAAAGGTTGTTGACCTTGTCACGCAGGCAAGGGAACGTGTGGCAACAGCTATCAATATTGCTGAGGTCTTTACTAAGTTCCATATCGGACAATATATAGTAGAATATGAGCAAAAGGGAGAAACAAGAGCCGAATACGGAAAGGCGGTGCTGAAAGAACTCTCCAAACGTCTGACTGATAGGTTGGGAGATGGATGGTCGTATTCAACGCTTAAGAATATACGGCAGTTTTATATTGTCTTTTCTAAAGGGCTAACCAGTGGTTGTCCAAAGTCGAGCCAAAAGGCTAACCAGTGGTTAGCCGATTATCCGAAGGCAGAGGAACATATCTCTGAACCGACATTCGCTCTCTCATGGTCTCATTATCTTATACTGATGAGGGTGGAAAATCCGGATGCCCGCAGTTTCTATGAAATAGAATGTACCCAACAACAATGGTCTAAAAGACAACTTAGCCGTCAAGTAGGAAGCTGTCTTTATGAGAGATTGGCTTTGAGCCGTAACAAAGATGAAGTAATGCGGTTGGCTAAAGAAGGGCAAACTATTGGGAAACCATCGGACATCATCAAGAATCCCATCACATTAGAGTTTCTTGGTCTAAAGCCCGATGCAGTTTACTCAGAGTCTAAATTGGAGAATGCCATTATCAACAAGATGCAGCAATTCTTATTAGAACTTGGCAAAGGATTCCTATTTGAAGCAAGGCAGAAAAGGTTCACGTTTGATGAGCAGCATTTCTTTGTTGACTTGGTGTTTTACAATCGTTTGCTACAAT
>NZ_JAHQUN010000105.1:0-3635 GCF_019052485.1 Bacteroides sp. MSK.20.82 | reverse complement strand
CATTGAACTTGAAATTACTTGGTATTTTTCCTAATTGCTTGTTCTTTTGATAATTATAATATGCAATTTTGGCAAGTTCAGGAAATTTGAAGTCGTAAACAACTTCTGCAAATCCTTTAGCTGAATGTTGTCTTATAAAAGAATTTATAACAGAAAAAGATTTACCACTTCCAGGCGTTCCTATTACGAAAGTTCCACGAAAACAGTTGCATATATTCAGCCACCCATTATGCCACTTTCTATTGTAGAAAAACTTCATCGGAATATTGACAGAGAATTCTGTTTCTACCTTGTCTTTAGATTGTTCAAAGCTTTCATTCTCTATATTAAATCTATCTTTCATAAAGTTTGATTTAATACGTTTGGAAATGTTATCTAGAGCTGAATTTATTAATGTCGCTCCAATTATTGATAGTATAATGTAAGCTATATTATACCATTCTAAACTAGTTTCTCCTTTTTCTTTAAAGAAAAGAAAGCATATACTTCCAAAGAACATTATGAATCCAAAGATTAAAGGAAAAATGATTTGTTTAGTCGGGTCTAATTCTAAATCCTTTTTTGAACGTGTTCCAATGCAAGTAACCATTATAATAAAGAATGTAAATAGTTTACTATAAAGAATATTAGAATAGATAGGAATTTTTGCCATTTTTGATAATAAGGGCATAATTTGTTCACTAAAGGGAAAATGAACAAATAGTAGAATCTCTATGCAAACAGTTATATAAATGAATGCTTGCATGAATCCATATAGTTTTTGTAATTCTTTGCTTTCTTCCATGATTTAATCGGGTATTTTAACTTTTTCAGGTTCCTCACATTGAAAAGCCTTGAAATCTTCTATAGCTAATTTCAAGTCTTCTAAAAAATTGCTATTGCAACCTTTTTCTACTGCTATCTGGTAATATGCTTCCATTGCTTGGACGGAACAAATATCTGTTCCGCATATTACAAAAGCTGGAATGTCTTCTAATAGGCACTTGTGTAATAATCTTTTTTGGTCTTTCATTTTATTAATTCAAATGAAAATACCACTCTTTTATGCAGTGAGAGTGGTATTGGTTTTTATTTTTTGGTATCATAATAATGTTCTCTTATCGTCCATGCCGGGCAGAACCCGGAAAAGTACGGTATCAAATACCTTCTCGGTTTCTCTCCAGTGCAGGCAGAAAAGGTATCAATTCTACTGGTAATTTTCTTGTCCGAATATATGTTGAACCATTGCATAATTTTCACCACTGTTAGACTTATGCAGCTTATCATCAATAAAAATTTTTACTTCGACTGTCTTAGGTAGCTGTAAATTTTCAAGGTTTTCTTCATCTTTAGGTATAGGGTAGGCAGATAGCCATAAATATGTTCCTTGTTTGGCTTCTTGCTCAAATGTGAATGGACTTTCTACAATAATTTCTTTGGCAGCTTCTTCGGGAGCTTCGGAAGAAATATCTACTCCTACTGTATAATGTATTAGAAGTTTGAAATTTTCTGGGTCGCTTACGGTAGCTTCATAACGTACTTTTCCTGTATCTCCTGTAGGTGGAGTATTAGGGTCGTTGTTATCGTCTTTATTGCATCCAGACAACATAAGGCTTAAACCAATCATTACTAATGATAAATACTTTTTCATATTGTTTCTTTTAAATAGTTGATAATTCAATGTGTATCGTTCCATTTGCAGCATTATATGCTACTTCCTCAATATTGGTGAACCGTCTTATTGATTCTTTCCATTCTTCTGTTTGTGGATTGTGGTAATATTCTTCTTCTAATAGACTTATCAAATTATTTATTTGTTTGTCAGATAGATAAATCTTTTCTCCAACCCTTGGAACTACAGGTAATTGGATTGGTATAGAAATATTGTTCACACCATCTATAGGAATATGGATGTTTATTTCTATCATAGCCATTTCATGTTTAGTATATTTTTGGACGGCTTAAATTTAACAACTTCCTTTTCTGGAACTTCTACAGGTTCTCCAGTTGCCGGATTTCTAGCTATCCGAGCTGGCTGAATAATCTTTTTGAAAGTACCAAAATCTTTTATAGAAACATCTTTTTCTCTTAGATTTTGAGATAATTCTTTGAAAAAACTATCAATTATTTCTGCTACTTCTTTTGTTGGTTTATTTGCCTTTTCAGCAACCATTTTGATTAAATCAGTCTTATTCATTTGCATATCAATAATATTTAATTACTTAAATCACTTAAACAAATTTCAGGAATAATTTGGGTATAGTCTTCTGTATCTGGTCTATAATGTATTGATTCAACTATATTGACCTCACAGATAACATCATATACCCATGCTTTAAAATTTCCTTCTAAATCATCCTCACCATCATTGAATTTATTAAAATCACTTTTAGCTTCATCTGTTAGATATTCTAATAAATTTTGATAGGTAAATTCATTCTGAAACATTATAATGTGAGGTGAAATTTCTTCGCCTATCCTTGGAAGATGCGGAAAATTCCAATCACCCTTTACCTTCATTCCTCTCTCTTTAAAAAAATGGCTATAAATTATAAATTCTATTTTCATATTAGTTTTATTTTAAAATCATCGTTCAGTACAAGCTTTCTTTCCATCGGTTGCCCGTTTTTATCATGAAATCCAGTTAACACAGGTGTTTCTTTTTTCTCGCAAAGTTCTATTGCTTCTTCGGGAGTTATAGAACGTCCTGACATTTCACGCCAAATGACAAAATCACATTTTATGGCTTCATTTCTATAGTTGGAACAATTATAGGCTTTTTTGTTTATATATAAGTTTCCTCCACACTTAGGACACTTACACAATGTATTGTCAAAAGAAATATCTAAGTTCTCTGTTAGAACCAGCCGTGAAGAAAAATCATTTCCTTCTCTTGATTTAAATCCAGTCATAAACGGTGTTTTTTTTCCTCTAGCAAGTATTTCTGCTGCTTCCAATGGTATTTCTCTTTGTGCAATAGTTTTGGGTATATAGAGGTTACAAACTCTGTTGTTGTCCTTGTCCTTTTGTGAATACCCTTTACAAGCATATCCATTTAGTAAAATTTCAATTTCTCTACCACACACAGGACACGGAGTTTCTAATACTTCATTTACGAAAGAAGGAATAACGATTCCATTTTCGATAGTCAGATATGCAGAAAAAGGAACTCCTTTTTTATTATGGAAGTCATGAAATATATCTGTTTTCCCTGTTGTTATTAATTGCCTGGCTATTTCTTCTGTAATCTCTTTTCCCCAATATGAATGATAAATATTAAATGTACATTTGTCATTCATGTTTTTGAAGTAATTACAGGAATATCCTAAACTGCCTTTCATTATGTGTCCTTTCTGGCAAATAGGGCATAAGCCTAAATCTTTGATTGTATCATTATCCATTTAATATCCTCCTTTACTAATCCATTTAATACCGTTTAAAATATTATCTACTTTTTGTTTCCCACTATTTACATATTTAAATTGTCCGGGTACAAGTGTTTTTAGTACTCCAGCCCTTTTAGCGGATTTCATTTGTCGGCATACAGCGTATGCAAGTCCTCGCATTCGTCTAAGTTCATTGACCACATGAATACATAAATCTATCCTTTGCTTATTATCCATAAGATTTTTTTCACCGCCTTGCAATGCTATATT
>NZ_JAHQUN010000104.1:0-4245 GCF_019052485.1 Bacteroides sp. MSK.20.82 | reverse complement strand
TCCGGGTCCTGTCCATACTCTACGAGATAGTTTGTCCAAGTAGTTAAGAGATCCCAATATTTTTTTACATAGTCAGCGTTTCCTTCGATTTTGCTAATAGCAGCAGCAAGAATTACCATGTTACCTCCTTCTTCAATTGGCATGTCACCTCCATACACTTGACCATTAGCAATAGGATAAGTCCCTAAATCGTGTGCTGGAAAAGGTTTGTTCCAACGACCGCTAGCACTATACTCAAAGATGCTAGTCATCATAGCTTTCTGTAATTCAGGGTTATAAACCAAAAATAGTGGTGCGGATGGATAAGTTAGGTCTACTGTATTTACACAACCATTACTGTTGTTTTCTTTAGAGAACCATAACAAGTTACCTTCTTTATCAGTAAAGAGTTTATGAGCAGAGATCACTTGGCGATAAGATGCCGAACAGATTTCTGCATATTTTTTGCCACCTGCCTTTTCTGCATCGTCATAAATAAGTTCGTCAAAGGCGCGACAACGTTCCATAATAGCCTGATAGTTGTCTCTCAATTTTTCGAAAGCATCGAAGATAGTCACTTTGCCATCATGCTTCCAATAGCCCATACGCTTCTCGTACATATACTCAATAGAGTAAATGTCATCATAACCAAGCATCATGAATCCTTCTTTCCCGCTATTGGAGACAGAACCGAGATTGTGAACATATGCCATAGCCGGATTATCTTCCTCTTTACGAGTTGTCCATTTAGTCTTTGTAGTGGCTAATGTACCATTTTTCACGAATGATTCTTTCATTCCGTAATAGTCTCCCAAACTGACTGATTTACCTGATCCATTCGTACTAGCAAGATATGCATAACCCCAATCAGCACAAATCAAGTCACCTCTTCGGTCACATATTGGTTGATCGATTGAACCTGCTTCTACATAACTGATACCATTCTTTGATAAGGTACGAGCAACAGTAGGCTGGTTACTTTCGTTAATAGCCAGTTCAGGAGTTGTCTCCATATAGAATTGTACATCATGAGTTTTTTTATCTAATGAACGTACATGATAAGAAACATAGTTTATAGGAGTTGACAATAAATCAAGATCATCAATTAATTGAGGAGCGGTAAACACGACATCAAGCTCTACAGGACCACAAGTGAAAGTATAGTAGGTGGAAGTAGCCAATACGTCTACAGATTTCTGAACAGCTTCATTTGCAAACTTAACAGCATTTTCCTTCTCACGAAACAATCCGAAATCGACATATGAACCACCTGTAGTATTGTGGCAATGGGCAGCGATTACGTTCTTACCTTTACGAAGTTTCTTTTTTGCTTCTTCTGAAAGTTTCAGATATACATTATTCTTCCAGACAAGTCCTGTAGAAACAAGCTTTTCCCCATTTAGATACAACTCAAATACATCATCATGGGAATAGATCAGATAAATATCTTCAGCGATATTCGGTTCATTAAAATCGAAAGTGCGACGAATGTAGATATCGGTATTGTCTCCTTTCCATTCTGTGTGAATACGTTCCATATCACGACTACCAAACGCTGCTTTACCTTTCTTCCAATTGCTATCATCAAACTGAAATTCTTGCCATCCGTTTGATGGTTGGCTGTTAGTGTACGCTGCTTCCCAACGTTCTACATTAGTCATAGGAGCAATAGGTACCAGATTAATTTTATCTTTCCCCAAAAAACGATATACTTTTCCGTCAACACGCAGAGCACCCAATAAAGGTTTCTTCGCACTTGTCCAATGCTCTGTACTACCTTCCATTAATTTATCATAGGGTGACCAGATCGAAAAATAAGGATCTGAAACGATAATAGGCACCGACGGAGCACGTAGCGCTATATCTTTTGCAGGTTTTAATAAGTCAACGGTCTGGGCATTTGCCAACAAGCCGACTGAAAGAGCCATTATGGCTAGCAATTTCTTCATAAATATTTGCTTTAAATTAATCTTCAAATCCAAGGTTATCCATCCATCAATCTTATTTACCTCATAAAAAAACAAGCCCTAAGTATTCTTTTAAATCCACTTTTTACCTTAATACTATCTCACCTTTGAATAATTGCAATCTTTATACCCGTTTTCCTATACCTTTAATATATAATATCAGTACTGTCATATTTAGGATGAAATGTTATGGAGAAGCGGCTAACAAATCGTGTATTTCTAGCAAATATCGAGCTTTAACAAACTCTTTATTTTCCATAGTATCTCATTTTGATGACACAAAATAATGGAATTAATAGAAGAAACAAGGAAAATCTGTGTTCAAGAAAGGACAAAATCTATTCTTTTTTGGATTTCAAACGTTCTTTTAACATACGGAATAGGGGCTCTGACGTTGTTTGAGCAGTATTTATCCTTTTTTGAGCAGATTTTATCCTTACCAACCCAAAATGAAGGTCTATTAATTGATGACTTCTAACTTTAACAAAAGAGATATTGGTCATTTCAGATAGCTTTCGTAAATTTGCAACACGAATGCAATACTGATTATACCATCGCAAAATATATACCATATATTAAACCCAAGTACGTTACCCAAGAGGGAACTACTGTCCTTTATGTTCGATATAATTACAATCGGAACAAGCGCACGCTTATCTCTACCGGATACAATATCAAACCGGAACATTGGGATGCAAAAAGGAAATGGATTAAGCGTGCATGTCCCCATTATGAAGAAATTGATGCCTGCTTGATTAAGATAACATCTAAGCTCGGTGATATTCTCACCTATGCTAAAGTAAACGGCATAGATCCGACAGTTGATTTTGTCTTGCTTGAATTAGAAAAGAACAGGGAATATGATCTGCGTCCTAATCGGGTAGATATGTTTGATGCATTAGAACGGTATATAGTGGAAAAAGCACCATCCGTCTCTGCAGATCAAATAAAAGACTATCGAACACTCCGCAAGCATCTGACCGCCTTCAAAGAATACTCATCACAACCTGTAACATTCCGCAACTTGAATCTGACATTTTACAACGAGTTTATGGATTATCTATTTCATAAAGTAGTAAAACCAAACGGAACTGTAGGGCTGCTCACCAATTCTGCAGGAAAAATCATACGTTTGTTGAAAGGCTTTGTTAATTATCAAATAGTAAAAGGAATTATTCCACCGATTGACCTAAAGAATTTCAAAGTTGTAGAAGAGGAAACCGATGCTATTTATCTAAATGAAAAGGAGCTGGCTGCAATATACGAACTTGATTTATCAGATGATAAGCAATTGGAAGAGATACGGGATGTATTCATTACCGGGTGTTTCACAGGATTACGATACAGTGACCTTTCAACTTTAAGTCCTGAGCATATTGATTTGGATAATGAGAATATAAATCTCAAACAGCGGAAGGTACACAAGGCTGTAGTGATTCCCATGATTGATTATGTGCCCGAGATTCTTAAAAAATATAATTATGATTTGCCTAAAATCCCACGATACATGTTTAATGAGAGAGTCAAAGAGTTGGGGCGGAAGATAAAATTGAGCCAAAAGATTGAAGTTGTCCGCAGGAAAGGTAAAGAGCGAGAAAAGAGGGTATATGAGAAATGGGAAATGATCTCTTCCCATACCTGTCGGCGATCGTTTTGTACAAACATGTATCTATCTGGTTTTCCTGCAGCAGAACTAATGCGTATATCCGGACATAAAAGTCCATCTGCGTTTATGCGATATATTAAAGTGGATAATCAGCAGGCTGCTAAAAGACTAAAAGAGTTGCGTGCCAAATTAGCCAGATGAATTCCTTAGGGAGATAAAACTATAACCATTTTTAGAATAAGACAACAGGCGTTAGTTTCCTCGGAGGAAACGCCAGTTCCCTTTAAAAGGAACGGTCGTTTCCATTAAAAGGAACGTCCGTTCCCTCACCGGGAAACGACAGTTTCCATTCCAAGAAATGACAGGAAACTATAAGTTGCTGATATCTAGCCATATAAAGTACTATCGGTAATATTATAGAGTTTATGTTCATGTCCAAACAGATATGCTTCATTCTTACATCGTTAGAGCATTTAGACAGATGAAAATAAAGTTTTTAAATAAATCTATAAGGAACTGCTATTCTAATATATAAGACAAGTATCTCATACTTCCTATAATTCTTTTCTTTCTGTAACTTATTTATTCATGTATAATACATAGAATTACAATACAAACGCAATACAATTCAATCATAATTCATTAATTAATAGGATGTTAATGTGTTTGCGGGTCGTTTGGACAGGACCCGGA
>NZ_JAHQUN010000103.1:0-4548 GCF_019052485.1 Bacteroides sp. MSK.20.82 | reverse complement strand
TTTCTTCCACTGAAGGACTGACCTCAAACCGAAGGCAGTTGTTCTTTACGTTCGGAAAATCAACGAAGTAAGGTTTCATCTCCTGCACCATTTCTTCGCCTGTGCAGCCGAAAAGCTCATGGCGGTGTATCTCGGTGGCTGCTGCCTCCCCGTTTATCTCTTTGGCAAGGTCGTACTCCAGTGCTGCCGTGCCGTGGGAAATGCTCTTTCCTTTTGCTATCATCGTGAAAGTATCTTTTTAAGTTCATTGATTAGTGCCTGGTTCTCCTCGAACACTTCCCTGTACTGGCGCCCACCGAAGTAGTTGTTCAGACGCTGAAGTGTTCCTTTCAGTCGGGCTATCTCCCGAAACTGTTCCCTTTCTTCTTCCGTGTACCTCTCCTTGGGTCGTCCGCCCAGTGCGAGTGTACGGCAGTACTCCGATGTGCTGATACCGCATCGGGCTGCCTGTTCCGCAAGTGCCGCCTTTTCAAGTGCGGTGCAGCGGAATGTTATCTTCTCCGTTCGATTCACTTCCATGTCGCAAAGGTAATCTTAAAATCCTTTTGAGCAAAGCGAGAAAGGCAAGAATGTCCAACAAGGACACTTCTTGCTATATATATACATACCGCATGGGAATACACACAGCGCTAACACACTACATAGCCACACACTTTTTTCTTTTTTCCCTGCCATTCCCACAACGGAACACGGAGAGCGGTCAAGGGTTCGAGCGGAAAAAACCGCACAGCGAAGCTGCTCAGGATTTTTTCAGATCCGAACTTGCGAAGCCCTTGACAGCTTCGGAGTGTGGAGTTACCTTTGCAGACCGAAAAGAGAAAAATCATTTATCGCTGTAATGCCCTTCTGCGGATATGACAAACACATTCACAACATCTTCATAAATTTCATAGACAAGCCTATCCTTCTTGTTCACCTCCCTTGAATATACGTTTCCTCCGTATCCTTTCAATGGCTCTGGATGCCCAGTCCCAGTACGAGGATGTTTGTGCAATTCTTCGATGAACTTCGTAATTTTCTTAAAAGATGCAGGGTTTGACCTTTTAAATTTCGCAATAGAAGCCAAGGCTTCATCACTATACGTTACACTATACATAAACTACAATGATTCAAGTAAAGCCATAGATTGCTCAATAGTCTTACATGTCACACCTTTTCCTGCCTTGTAATCCTCTCTGGCTTTTGAAATCTTCTTTCTAAATTCGTCACTGATGGTATAATCATCTTCATGGATTGGGACAATCATATAAGACTTTCTTATTCCGCGATGAATTACAATGTCTTCACCAGCATCAGCCTTATCCAAAATTAAAGCCTGCTTTTCCCTTAATTCTCTTGTTGTGTAGTCGAATGTTGCCATGATTTTACTGTTTTTAGGTTTACTCTGCAAAGATAAGAAAATATATTGGTGCTACCAAATGGTACACGGCGAAAAAAAATCCCTATAACCGCACAATCCCCCAACCCCCTTACGAGGGGGCTTTGTCTTTGTTTTCCCTATTGTTTTTCATTCGTTTTTTCCGAAAGTTGGGAAGCAATCTCAATCCTATGAGCTTGTTTCTATCTTAACATCGACTATCTATGTCCTATCCTCGCGCGCGCGCATTATGCGAGAAAACAGCCTTTAACTACGAGAAATTTAATGTTCAACTACGAGAAATTTAATGTTAAAATCCTCCTAAACTACGAGAAATTTAATGTTACACACGAGTTACTATAGATTAACTCGTATTTTATTTATATCTTTGCACCGAACCATTAAAAATCGCACCTATGGCACGAATCATCACCGAAAACAAAGAACTCATTCAGTCGTATATATTCACGGCTGCCAAGTATGACTTCACAGCCTACGAAAAACGGATTATGTACCGACTTGTAGAGTGTGCTCAAAAAGAGATTGAAGGTATTAAAATAAAGGACAATATGCACAAAATAAAACCGGTACAACTAGGCAGGGAAATAACTCTTCCAACTGCTTCAATTCTACGAAATGAAAAAGATGAAAACTACACAATAGCTAAAAAGGCTTTTCTGAGTCTATGTGAAAAGGTCGTGATATATGAAGATGCAGACTACTGGACTGCAACACAAATCATCGCAAAACCGAAAATATCAAAAAAAGAGGGAACTGTAACCTTTCTTGTGTTTGATGAAATATGGAACTGCATCCTTGACTTTACAAAGGGCTACCGCAAATACGAACTTGCAATAGCAATGAAATTTAAAAGCGTCTATGCCATGCGGTTCTATGAGCTGATGTCTGGACAAAAAAAGCCTTTGTTTGTCTTGTTAGAAGGTCCTGACGGTCTTCGTGAAAGATTCTGTCTGCAAGGGAAGTATGAAAGAGTAAATGACTTTAAAAGATATGTTATCGACGTGGCAAAGAAAGAACTCGATGAACATTCCCCTTATTCGTTTGTAGCCAAAGAAGAAAAAGAGGGAAGAAAGGTCATTGGTTGGACTCTCTTCCCTGTATTTTATGAAAACAGAGAAGACTCTGCACTACAAGAACAAGCACGAATGGCTAAAGTTACGGCACGGCTCCAGTTGGGAAACAACGTGTATGACTACCTTAAATTCTCCTTTGACTTCAAGTCTGATGAAATCAACAAGAACAAGAAAATCCTTATTGAAGGACAAAACCGCATCCCCGATTTTGTGGGGTTCTTGGGAGAATTGAAGAAAGGCGCACGATTGGCGGAAAATCCTAAAGGATATGTTATTGGTGCAATCAAAATAAAGCTCAAAGAGATTTAGTTATAAAACCTGCTATCAATCAGTTTTTTAGGAAAAATCTTGTTTTTCTCACCAGAAATAATATTTTTGCAAAATGTTTAACCCTAAATTCTTTTTTTATGAAAGCCTTAAAATATTTTCTTCCTCTTTTCTTGATATTTGTTGTTAGTTGCAGTAATGATTCTGAAGAAGTAATAAACAGTTCTAAAAACGAATCGACGAAGTTTAATGAAATTACTCAAATTAAGAGTGCCTTTGAGAGTAAAGATTTTCAATCTATAAAAGAAGCTTCCGCTTATGCAAATAGTTTAATACAAGATATTAAACCTATCTCTAGAGCTATCAATGAAGATGATTATATAGAAAATACATCCCCTAAAGTATTGGAAGTTATAGAAAGTATGAAAAACATAAAAGCTGATACAGAAGCTTCCCCAGAAGCACTAAGAATTCAGCTCAAAGAAGTTATAAAAAACAGCTCACTGTCTCCTACATCTACGGAATACAGTATTCTAATGTATTCCGTAGATGTAGCTATTGAAGCTATTTATTATGCTATGGAGTTAGAAGCTCCAGAAGCAACAACGAGAGGATTTTGGAGTTCGGCATGGAAAGTAGTAAAATGCGTTGCAGGAACTGCTGGATCTGCGGGATTAGGTGCAGTTGGTGGCGCAGGGGTTGGAACCGTCACACTACCTGTTATCGGTACTGTATCAGGCACCGCTTTAGGTGGGTGGAGTGGTGCTTTAGTAGGAGTTGCAACTTTTTGCTAAAAGCATGAAAAAAAATACTCTGATAACGATATTTTGTATATCAACATTTATTATCATCCCACTATTTGTTGATTTATTCATACAAGGATACTATACAAAATGTTTCGTCATAGCTTTCCTATTTGTACTATCAATCATTGGACTACACAAAAGAATTCGATTATTATCTAATTAGATCCAATTCTGCGTAGTAATACCAACAGAAAGCTAAGTAGCTATTACTTAGCTTTCTGTTCATCCACTTGCCTCTTATAATACTCATAGTACTGTTGATAATTATCTCGGTCTTTCGAAGCACTCACCCATAAACAACACATAAGACAAGCGAACAAAAGGGAAATGACAGCACAAAGGATTGAGTACATTGAAACTTTCTTGTCCACATAGCTGCCGTTTTTCATTCTGTTTCCCTGCCGTACAAATTCCGCCAATACGCTTTTTAGGCGATTTTCGGCACTTTCAAGGCTTCCTCTGTCCATTTCTACCTTTTTGGCTGTTGCGTCCTCTATGCGCTTCGTATAGGCTTCTACGCGCTTCAACTCTTGAAACACCAGTTCTACCGCAAGTTGCGGATTTACTTTGGGTGTGGTGTCCTTTCTCTTTCGGAGGCTGTACTGTCCCTGCTTATAGGTGTAATCCTCCGTCTTTGGGTTTGAGGGTGTTTCCATAATTCCTGCTGATTGAGTTATACTTTAAGTTTTTCTGTGTCTTTTCGATGTGGGCAAGCGTATAGCCTTTCCCTATCTCGCTTGCCTTGTATTCCGTTCCGCTCCGGCTCGTTACATAGTAGCCGTTAAGTTTGCCGGTACTCGCACGGGCTTCCCTCACTTTGAAGCCAAGTTTTTCGAGTTCCCGACTGAATCCGGTAAGGTCAAAACCCTGCATCCGTGTAAGAACATCATCCATAGCCTGCTTTATTTCTTCCCTGTTGGCTTTGCCTATGTCCTTTGACTGTACCAAGTTCCGTTCTCTGGCTATACTGTTGGCGGCTTCCGTTGCTCTCTTCCCTATCCAGTTGTCTTTGTAGAGTTCTCCC
>NZ_JAHQUN010000102.1:0-4567 GCF_019052485.1 Bacteroides sp. MSK.20.82 | reverse complement strand
TTTTGGAAAACATGCAAACAAAAATGATATTTTTTCTGATAAACTACTAAAAAAAAGAAACACACAGAATAAAACTGCGGATTTTTTGAGAAGAACACGGCTTGGTCTTTAATTTTTGCAAAAGATTTCCCTCCCCTCTGCCATCGTCTGAGAGCAGGGGTTAAAAATATTCTTTACTTATTTAATGAATGTAGCCCGCAGACGCCTCTGTCGGGGTGGAAAAGTACGCTTTCCCGTTACCTACAAAGTAACGGAAAGACAGACCACCAAGATGAGATGGATTATGAAATGACAGCAAACAAATTTTTTATTTATTAATTGTATAACATTTAATTTACTTTTATGAGAAAATGGACGTATTTGGTCGCAACCTTGCTAATGGCGGGTACGACAGCTACATTCACGGGATGTATTGATACCGATGAACCGGAAGGTATCGTTGATCTGCGGGGAGCAAAATCCGAACTGATTAAAGCACAGGCTGCGGTAAAACTGGTGGAAGTGGAATGGCAAAAAGCGCAAGTAGCTTATCAGGAACTGGTAAACAAATCTAAAGAATTGGATAATCAGTACAAAGAGTACGATGTTCAGATGCATGCTTTAGACGTGAAACTGAAAGAACTGGAAGTAGAACGCGCACAAGCTGCTACCGAACAAGCAAAAGCTGAGGCGGAAGCTAAGATTGCTGAAGCTAACAGAAACAAAGCTTACTGGGAAAATAAAATGGCTGAAGAAGCTGAAATCTTCAAAGCAGCTATGTTGAACTATCAGACTCAGACAGCACAGGCACAGGAAGCTTATGATAATGCAATGAAACTCATTGAAGCTGGAAAACTTCTGCTTTCTGATGGAGAAAAAGCAATTATTGATAAAGCACAGCAAAGACTTTATGTTGCTTCTGCTAGCCTGAACCAATATTACACTGCCTTAAAGACAGCTCAGGATAATTATTATGATGCATTGGTTAATCCTAATCTTCCGACATTAGCTAGCTTACAGGCTGAATTGAAGTTGGCACAGATTGCAGTTGAAAAGGCAGAAATCTTATTGGATGAGAAAAATAATATGTTAGCTTTGGCAGAAGACTTTGATGCAGCTGCATGGGATGATAAGATCCTGGATCTGAAGAAGAAGAAATCTGAATATGAAAGTGAAAAGAGCAAAGCTGATGTTGAGATCGCTACTATTAAGACTTCCGCAGATTATAAAGCTGCAGAACAAAAAGTAGCCGAAAAGATAAAAGCGCGTAAAGCTGCTAAAGAGGCATATGATAAAGCTGTAGCAGACTCTACAACACAGGTTAATACTCAGCTTGATATTGCAGCTTATAAATCTGAACCTATTAATGAAGGATTGAAGACATTATTTAGTAGTAGCAATGATTTTACATCTTTAGATGGATATACTGTTAGTACGGGTGTGTTTGATTATCCGGCTGTTCAGTATACACAAACTGAGTACAATGCTGATTTGAAAATAGAAGATGTAACAGCCAGAACTAGTCAGGCATCTCTTACTCTGATGAAAGTAAATGCCTGGATTGATGCTTTAGGTAAATATTCTGTAGACGAAAATGGAGTTGAATGGAATAAGTTGACTTTGGCAGAAAAAGAAAAGACAGCCAAAAATGCTAAAGAAAAATTTGAAAAGGATAAAGCTAACTGGGAAATTTCTGCAAAAGCGGTAAAAGGTACAGCAACTACAGTGCCAACTACTGATCTGAAAAAGGCGACAGATACTTATAATTCTTCTTATGCCGCAGTAGAATCTGCAGTAAAAGCTTATAATAGTGCATGGGATGCCGTATATCAAGCTGCTTATGATGATGCTGTAGAAAAAGAAAAAGCTTCGGTATTGGAGAAAACATACCGTGACAATATGATTACCGCATTGTCTCCTACTAGTAAGGCTGCATGGGATGCATTGACTCCTGCTGAACAAACTACCAGTAAACTGGAAGCTATATTGGACGATACAGTGAAACAAGCTAAAGCAAAGGCTGATGCTAATGCTACTTTGGCTGAATGGCTGAAACTTGATCAGACTGTTGCTGAATTGGCTGCCAAAGGTGAAGCTGCAGGAAATCAAGCTCTTGCCGATGATAAAGATAAGAAAGTAGAAAAGGCTAAAGCTGCATTGGTTAAAGCTGCTGGAGAGGCTGCTACTGCTGTTGCTAAGGTGGCTCCTGCAATTAGTACTTATTCTGCTCTTGCTGCTAATCCTTATGGTCAGATACTGGCTAATACAGTTAGTGTTGAAGATATGACAGGCAAAGATGCTTTCTATAAAGAAGAGGAAAAAGATGGTAAGAAAACTGGCCACATGCAGGCATTACGCTCTGATATTTCTGCAGATGAATTTACTAAATTAAGTGCAACTAAGTTAGATCGCAATACAGCTGAAGATGCTTTAGAGTATACTTCTGATGCTACTTTTGGTACTGTGATTCCTGGCGAAGACAGACTTGTTGAAGTAACAGAAGCAATGGTCCGCGCTTATATTAAGCAGAATAATAGTGCTGTTTTGACTGACTTTGGTACTTTGGGAGCTATGATGGCTGCTAATGACGATGTACAGACTTGCAAAGATATGATTGCTGCTGCCGATTTGATTAAACCATTGAAGGCTCAAATGGAAGGTGTACTTGCTGATCTGAATGCAGAAATAAATACGAATACTGCTTTAATGGATCCGTTTATTGCAAAAGCTGACGAAACTCGTATTGCTCTGAAGACTGCTAAAGAAGAGGTGAAGAAAGCACAAGAAGAACAAGATGCTTTGACTGCTGAAGCTGAGGCCAATAGTAAGAAGTTTGCTGAATTGATCCAAGATTACATTGGCTTGATCAGTGTTGTTCAAGATCAGATTGATGGTATCAACGGTGGTGTTGTCACTGGTTCTGTGGTAACTGTAGAATCTGTTCTGAATTATTGGAAGAATCAAGTTGCTACTCAGGAAAAATCAGTTGAAGAAGCTAAACAGAAGGTTACTGCAGCAGAAAAGAGCATTGAACTGTTCAACAAGGGTGAATACAAGGAAGCTTATGTAATAGAACAGAAGAAACTTGCTTTGGAAACAGCTCAAGAAGCTTATGATGTAGCGAAAGCAATCTATGATACTGCTCTTGCACAAGTTAAATCCGTATTGGAAACCTTGAGTAAGTAATTTCTTAATCACGTAAAAGTAACAAAATGATAAAGAAACTATGCACATTACTTTTGCTGACCTGTATAACAGCTGCGCCTTCATTGGCGCAGCGTTACAGCAGCAGTGATGATGCGTCGTTTGCTCCGAAGAAAGGACAGTGGCAGGTTTCGGTTTTACTTGGTAGCGGAAAGTTCTTCAATGAGAACACCTCTTATCTGCTTCCCAAGTTCACCAACACCGAAGGAGTCGTCGGACTTCCCAATGGAGGAACGGATAACTCCGGTGACCTGAACCGCTATCTGAATATCGGTAGTCTGAATAATAATAGTCTGGTCAATATAGCCGGAATCGAAGGCAAGTATTTTCTGTCTGACAACTGGGACATCAATTTCCAGTTTAGCATGAACATCAGCCTGACTCCCAAGAAAGACTATGTAGAAGGCGACAACAGTGTACCCGATATGATCATACCCGCGCAAAGTTATATCAATGCGCAGATGACTAATAACTGGTATACCTCTGTCGGCTCCAACTATTACTTCAAGACTCGCAACGAACGTATTCATCCATACGTAGGAGGCGCCCTTGGCTTCCAGATGGCACGCATTGAAACTACAGAACCATACACCGGCGATACCTATAAGGATAGCGATGATTCGGAAGAACTTCCTTCTCAGGTCTATACCGCAGGAAGCAAAGCCGGTCAGATGTATGGTCTGAAAGTAGCTGCCGTAGCAGGTATCGAGTATAGCATTGCCAAAGGATTTATTTTCGGGTTCGAGATGCATCCTTTAGCTTATCGCTATGATTTGATACAAATTTGTCCGAAAGGATTTGATAAGTACAATGTCAGTCACCATAACATCAAGATTTTCGAAATGCCTGTGGTGAAACTTGGCTTCAGATTCTGACGAACAATGATTATACAAATGTATAAATGAAAAGTGAAAGCCGCTCTGCTGGTATTGGCGGGCGGCTTTTCTTTCTTTTCAAGAAGAAATAAAAGTCCGATGAATAGATGTATAAGACTTTTGCCCTTTTTCATTGGGGTATTAGTATTGGGAGCTTGCTCTCAAATAAAAGGTTACAGAATTGACGGTAGTGCGCCTCTGCCGGAATTTGAGGGTAAAATGGTTTACATGAAAGATGTTTCGACGGATGCCCCTGTTGACAGCGCAAGGATAATAAATGGAAAGTTTGCTTTTGCAGACACGACAAAAATAGAAAATCCGGTCATAAAGATACTTTCGATCCATGCCAGTAAAATGGGACTGGAATACCGTTTGCCTGTTGTGATTGAAAACGGTACCATAAAAGCGAGTATTGCCGATGTCGTTTGTACGGAAGGAACGATGCTGAACGAACGGATGCAGGATTTTCTTCTGGCTATAGATGCATATTCTGCTGCTTGTACGGATAA
>NZ_JAHQUN010000101.1:0-4622 GCF_019052485.1 Bacteroides sp. MSK.20.82 | reverse complement strand
AATTATCAAAAGAACAAGCAATTAGGAAAAATACCAAGTAATTTCAAGTTCAATGTCATTAATTTTTCTGATATTGAATATAGTAGAAGAATAAACCCATTGAAACGAGAATATATAGAAATCCTAGCAGATGCAACAGAAACGGCAGAAGCATTATATGAGAGTTTACAAAAAGGCGACAAAGGAAGTGGAGGTAATAGCGATTTTTTTAAAACATCAGCAGTAAACTTGTTAGCAGCTTCTATTTATTTTTGGTCTAGATACGAGAATGGCAAATATTCAGATTTACCGCATGTACTGGCTTTCCTTAATCAAGAATATGACGTACTTTTTAAAGTCCTCTTTTCCGAACCTGAATTAAAATCACTAGTTTCCCCATTTGAAGCTGCATATAAATCAGGAGCAGTGGACCAATTAGAAGGACAGATGGCAAGTCTAAAAGTACAGTTATCAAGACTAGCAACTAAAGAATCTTTTTGGGTATTTAGTGGCAATGATTTCAATTTAAAAGTATCAGATAAAAAAGACCCTAGTTATCTTATCATTGCAAATAACCCTAAAACACAAAGCATGAATAGTGCTTTAAATGCACTTATCATTAACCGATTAACTAGACTTGTCAATACAAAAGGTAACTACCCTACTTCAATCATAGTAGATGAATGTCCCACATTATATTTTTATCAACTTGCAACACTACTTTCTACTGCACGTAGCAATAAGGTTTCAATTTGTTTGGGATTACAGGAACTACCGCAATTAGAAGAACAATACGGCAAAGCTACCGCAAAAACTATAACTTCTATTATAGGTAACACTTTATCCGGGCAAGCTAAAGCTCCTGAAACTTTAGATTGGCTACAAAAACTATTTGGAAAAGTTAAGCAAGTAAAAGAAGGCGTTACTATCAGAAGAAACGAAACAACAATTAATATGAATGAACAAATGGATTTTGTTATCCCGGCATCCAAAATATCTTCATTACAAGCTGGTACATTAGTAGGGCAAGTTGCATTAGATTTTGGACAAGAAGATAATTTTCCAACAGCGATGTACCATTGCAAAACCAATTTAGATTTAAAAAAAATTAAGAAAGAAGAAGAAGCCTACAAAGAACTGCCAAAAGTATATAACTTTGGGACAGCAGATAATAGAGAGAAATTACTGCAAAAAAACTTTAAGAGAATATACGACGAAGTAGAAACAGTAATAGAACAATATGTATAACATTACATTACCAATTTTAGGCACAAGGTTAAAGCAAATCCGAGAGCATATAGGATATTCCCAAGCTCAATTAGCAGAACAGCTAAACTGTAAACAAAATGCGATTTCAAATCTTGAACTAGGAAAAGGGGGCAGCCTAAAACTTTTATTTCAAGTGCTGAATTTTTATTCTAACTATGTTTTTATAGATTTAATATTTAGTGAAAAGTTTTATCTGATTTCTAATACAGAAGAAGATGAAGCACAAAAAGCCAATTATAATTCTGTTATAATAGAAATTATAAGACAATCAGAAAAAAACTATGAGGATGCTATGTCAAACGCTAAAAAAGAGCTAGAAGCTAATCTTCAAAAAGCCATCAATTTATTACAGCCTTAATAAAATAAAAGAGAGTACAAAAGACTCTCTTTTATTTTCAATATTACTTTAAAGAATTTGTGATACCGTACTTTTCGGAGTTCCGGCACTGATGGGCAAACATGGCATGATGAAATGATACCGAATTATCATTCCTGGCACACCCTGCAGAACGACCTTTTGATACCAAATACAAAAAGCTGCCGGAAGCCGGACGCAAAAATTTGATACCATAAAACAAAAAAAGAAAAGTGTTTTCTAAACTAGCCTAACCAAAATCTTTTGTTTCACAAAACGACCCTTTTTCTGTACTTTTGATTTATAATAGTACTAGAGGTAATAACAGGGGGGAAAGCCCTAGTTTAAAATAGTTTCGCGAATAGTTGAATTTATGAAACTTGGATTTAAATAAAATGGAGATAATAGGCTACGCTCGTGTTTCAACGAGGGAACAGAATTTAGATTTGCAGCTAGATGCTTTAAAAGAAGCCGGATGCAAACTTATATTTGAGGAAAAAGTATCAGGAGTAAAGGATAGACCCGAATTAGATAAAGCCCTTGCATATTTGCGAGAAGGTGATACTTTTGTTATCTGGAAGCTAGATAGATTAGGACGTTCTTTGAAAGATTTAGTTTATATAGTTGATTGTTTGCAGAAAAGAAAAATTGCATTCAAAAGCATAGTTGATGGTATTGATACTAATAGTGCTTTAGGAAGATGTCAATTTGGAATTTTTGCTTCATTGGCTGAATATGAACGTGAAATAATAGTAGAACGAACTAGGGCTGGATTACAAGCTGCAAAAGAACGAGGGAAACTTACGGGACGACCTATAGGGTTATCGGAAGATGCAAAGAGAAAAGCTATAGCAGCAAAGCGTTTATATGAAAATCGGGATTATTCTATAGATGAAATATGTAGAATTTTACACATTGGAAGTAAGGCTACTTTGTATAGGTATTTACGTTATGAAAAAGTAAGATTGATGAATAGAAGAAATAAATAGGGCGTTACCTTTCAGGTCGGGCTTTTCGCTGCAAGTCCTCGCTACGCTGTGGGCTTTCCGCTGCAATCCCTAACGCATTTTCCCACCCACCCTTCTAAGGTATATCCAATGCTTTGCTTTTTTCACCGCTTCTATGAAGCACCTACAAAAGCAAGGCATTGGATATTCGGTTTTATAGACTTCATGTTCCCTAAAGGGAATATTCCGTTTATAAAACCTTATCTCTCACCCAAAATATATAAAACTTTAGGGAAAAGATAATACGTTAAAAATCAGCCAATTATAAACTATTTTTAACAAAAATAATTGTCTTATTATTTGCGACATTTATAGAAAATTACTATCTTTGAGTATTGAAAATAAAGAGATAAACAAACCTTTAAAGCTGGTTTGGCTGCCAGTATAAAGAACAGCAAACAAAATTATGAAATCTACTTTTGATAAAAATGCAGAGAAGTTTGTAAACCTTATGGTTGAAAAAATTGAAAGCTTGTCTATGAATTGGCAAAAACCTTGGTTCTCTAAAGTCAACTCTAAACAGAACTTTTTACCACAAAATTTAACAGGTCGTACTTATAGTGGTGGAAACGCTTTTTTACTTTATTTTTTGTGTGAAAAATATAATTATCAAACTCCTGTTTTTTTGACATTCAATCAAGCACGAAACGAAGGTATTAATGTTCTAAAAGGTGCTGTTGCTTTTCCTGTTTATTATACATTATTTTGTGCTTATCATCGTCAGACAAATGAAAAAATTTCATATGATGAATATAACAAATTATCAGAAGAAGAACAAAAAGAATACCGTTTAGCAGCTTATACAAAATATTTCCAAGTTTTTAATTTAGACCAAACAAACTTTGCGGAAAAATATCCCAATAGATGGGATATATTAAAGGCTAAATTTTCAGGAGAGGAACAGCCACAAGAAGAGAAAGAAATGTATGTAAATCCAATACTTGATGAAATGAATAAGAATCAAAATTGGGTATGTCCTATTCAAACGGTTTCTAGTGATAGTGCGTTTTATTCAATATCAAATGATAGCATTACTTTACCTTTAAAGAGCCAATTTAAGGACGGAGAAAGTTTTTATGGTACAGAATTACATGAAATGGGACATAGTACAGGTGTTAAAAATAGACTAAATCGAAAAGGATTTTATGAAAATGATAAATTCAATTATGGGCGTGAAGAACTTGTAGCAGAATTAATATCGGCTTTGTCTGGTGTATATTTGGGTATTTCTGTAACCGTCAGAGAAGAAAATGCGGCTTATTTAAAATCATGGTGCAAAGCAATAAAAGAAGAACCTAAATTTTTATTTACTGTATTGGCAGATGCTATTAAAGGTAGTAAATTCATAGCCCAGCATCTAAATATAAGGCTAGATGTGGAAGAAGTTGAAGAAGAGAAAAATACAAAGGTTGCTTAAAGGTTCCTTCCCCCCTCATTGGGGGGAGTTCTTTTTTCAAACGCCAAAAAAGAACCAAAAAGGCTTAATCGCTTCACTTTGTTACGCTCCAATAGTTTTGCTATCGGTAAACCCACCCACCCTTCTAAGGTATGTTTCTTTATCCCTTCTGCAATCCTTACTAAAGTTCCACTACCTTTTAGGTAACTCCACTTTAGTAAGCATTGCAGAAGCGGAAACATGACGCAAATTAAAATACATTCTCACTTTGAGAATACATTTTAATGCGTCTTGTTGTCTAACCCAATAAGAACTATAGGGAAAGAAATTGATACCGTACTTTTCGGAGTTGCGGCATTGATGGGTAAACATGGCATGATGAAATGATACCGAATTATCATTCCTGGCACACCCTGCAGAACGACATTTTGATACCAAATACAAAAAGCTGCCGGAAGCCGGACACAAAAAATTGATACCATAAAACTATAGGGAAAAAGAACAAAGAGAAAACACTATATATAAATAATATATGAATATATAATATATGAACCTATAAACATATAATATATGAACCTATAAACATATAATATATGATTAATATACTCCACTTCCA
>NZ_JAHQUN010000100.1:0-5027 GCF_019052485.1 Bacteroides sp. MSK.20.82 | reverse complement strand
AGTACAGAAAAAGGGTCGATTAATGAAACTTTTAAATTTAAGAATATGAGTTATTCACAATTTATCATGGCTGTATTTGCCATTTATGTAGTTTACTACGCTGCAAACATCCTGTATGATGCTTTCCTAAAGCAAAGCAAAACCAATACAGGTGAAGAAGAAGAAATTATTTCAATAGGAGAGGAAGAAGAAATACCTCACAAAGTTGTAGATGAAGATTTTGAAACAGGCTCATACGAAAAAGAAGATGAAAAAAAAGAATCTGAACAGAATTATGTATCTGTAAATGAATCTATTGAAATGGAAGTTGAAACACAAGGTATTCCAATGGAACAACTTCTTGCTAAAGGGAAAAGCATGTTTTCACACGTAAATTTTAACAAATAAACAACTAATTTTTATTCAAATGAAAAAGTTTTTTTCAAAAATTGCTCAAAGAGCATTCGCTTTAGCCATTAGCATAATGGTAGTAACTAACACTTTTGCACAAGGTGCTGCGGGAATTGATGCAGCTAGTTCTGAACTTGCAACCTACATGGACCCCCTAGGAAACATGATGATGATACTAGGAGGTCTAGTAGGATTAGTTGGAGCAGTGCGAGTTTATTTAAAATGGAACTCTGGTGACCAAGATGTACAAAAGGCTGTTATGGGCTGGATGGGGTCATGTATCTTTCTGGTTGTATCAGGTGTTGTCGTAAAAGCATTCTTCGGAATCTAATATGTCGAAAGAGTATCCAAGTTACAATGTATATAAGGGGCTACAAAAGCCCCTTATTTTCAAAGGATTTAAAGGCAAGTTCATATATATCGGTGGAGCTTGTATTATTAGTGCTTTACTTTTATGTGCTATTGTTTCTACTCTGGCTTCTTTTATGTGGGGAGGTATAACTCTTGTAATAGTTATGTTTGGAGGGTTAGGAATAACATCGCAATTACAAAGAAAAGGGCTTCACAGGAAAGATAAACGAAAAGGCATATATATAGTATCACGCACTTTTATAAGAGATAGAAAAAAATAAAGCTTATGAAAAAGAAAAGTGAATTTGAAGCTCCTTATATTGGTATTGAAACAATAGACAATACTCCTATATTCTATAACCGAAGGGGCGACTATTCTGTTATCATTAAATGTGAAAATCCGATAATACAGTATTCAGCAGATATGGATGCTTACTATGATTTTCACCACTTATTTACTAATATCCTCAAAGTATTAGGAACTGGATATACAATACAAAAACAGGATATTCTATGTAAAAAATCATTTTTACCACCCCAGAATAGGAAGAACGACTATTTATCAAATCGTTATTTTGAACATTTTAAAGGACGAATATATACTGATATTTCTACTTATCTTGTTATTACAGGAGAAGTAGAAAGGTCTAAATTCTTTTCTTTTGACCCTCGAAGGTTTGATACTTTTATTAGAAACATCACAAAAGTATTAGGACTATTCGCTAACAGAGGAATAAGAGCTAAACTATTAAATGAAAATGAAATAGAAATATATATAAAAAGATTTCTATCTATCAATTTCAATCAGCAAACAGTAAGCCTAAAAAATATCAAAGCAAGAGAAGAAAATCTTATAATTGGAGAAAAAAACGTACAGTGCATTTCTCTTGTAGATATTGACGAAGTTAATTTTCCTTCTGTTATAAAACCATATAAAGAGGTCAATATTGGGCTAAGGTTTCCTGTTGACTTACTCTCTTTTTTGCATGATACACCAGGTATAGACACAATTATCTATAATCAAGTAATAAATATTCCAGACCAACGAAACGAAGCAAACAAATTAGAAGGCAAAAAGAAAAAACATAAAGGAATGCCTGACCCTGCAAATGATTTATGTGTAGAAGACATAGAACGAGTGCAGTCGGATATTGCCAGAGAAGGGCAAATGCTTGTATATGCACATTATAATATAATTCTTGCTGGTCTTGATGATATTAGTAAGGCTATCAACTATGTTGAAACATCTCTTTTTGATTGTGGCATTATTATTAATAAACAATGTTTCAACCAATTAGAATTATTCGAATGTGCACTGCCAGGAAACGCAATCAACCTAAACAGTTATGACAAATTTCTAACAACTTCCGATGCTGCAATTTGTCTTTTGTTCAAGGAAAAATTACAAGTAACAGAAAACAGCCCTTTTCTTACTTATTTTACAGACAGACAAGGATTGCCTGTTGGAATAGATATGTCCGGGAAAGAAGGTGAGAAAAAATATACAAATAACTCCAACTTCTTTGTTTTAGGTCCAAGTGGTTCTGGTAAGTCTTTCTATGTCAACTCCAAAGTAAGACAATGGGTTTTAGATAACACTGATATTGTATTGGTAGATACAGGGCATAGTTATTCAGGAATGTGCGAATACTATCATGGCAAATACATTACTTATTCTGAAAGCAAGCCTATATCTATGAATCCTTTCCGAATTACTGAAGAAGAGTATAATGTAGAAAAGAAAAACTTTCTTAAATCATTAATTTTCCTGATATGGAAAGGTGCAAATGGTGAGGTCAAAAAGCAAGAAGAAGAAATTATGGATATTACCATAGAAAAATACTATTCTTTCTACTTTCATCCCTTTAATGGTTATTCAGATGCGGAAAAAGAAGCCATACGTGAAAATTTACTACTCGAATTTCAAGTCAATGAAGAAGAATTTGAAAACGAAAGGGAAAAAGAAGAACGCAAGATACTTTCCGAAAAAATAGAGAAATTACAGCAACTAGTAGAAAAAGGAGAAGGCGGAGAAAAAACCAACGCAGAAAAAGCGATACAAAACATTCTCATCGAAAAAGGCTTTACACGCCAAGAGCTTGATAATCCTGAAACTAGATTACTTTCTATAATAGAAAGACGAATCCAGAAGAAGGAAGATATATTGAAAGAAATAAAAGTTGAAAGCTTATCTTTTAACTCTTTCTACGAATTTTCCCTACGCATTATACCTATCATTTGCAAAGAGAACAAAATTGATTTTGATATTACTAACTATAAGTTTCTATTAAAAAAATTCTATAAAGGAGGACAGTTAGAAAAAACTCTTAATGAGGATTTTGACACTTCCCTTTTTGAAGAACCCTTTATAGTTTTTGAAATTGATGCAATTAAAGATGACCCTGAATTATTTCCAATAGTAACCTTAATTATTATGGACGTTTTTATTCAAAAAATGAGATTAAAAAAGAACAGAAAGGCATTAATAATTGAAGAAGCATGGAAAGCCATAGCTAGCCCTATGATGGCTGGCTATATACTCTATTTGTATAAAACAGTTCGTAAATTTTGGGGTATGGCAATGGTTGTTACTCAAGAACTGGAGGACATAATTAGTAATCCTGTAGTCAAAAACTCTATAATCAGCAACTCCGATATTATATGCCTATTAGACCAAAGTAAATTTATAGACAAATATCAAGAAATAGCAAATCTTTTATCCCTAACGGAAGTAAATCAAAAGCAAATATTTACCATAAATCAACTTCCCAATAAAGAAAACCGTAATCGGTTTAATGAAGTATTTATAAAAAGAGGAAATTATGGAAATGTATTTGGAGTAGAGGTTTCTCTACACGAATATTTCACATTTACTACAGAACGAATTGAAAAAGATGCTGTTGGATATTATCATATCATTTATGGTAGTTTCCAAACAGGATTGGATAATTTTATAATAGACCTAAAATCTTCCAAATTAAAAAATATGGATTGGGTTTTACAAGTCAATAAGGTACTAGGGTATCACTCCGATGATGGAAGCCTAAAAGATATACTTAACATCATAGGGGAACAACCATTATATAAATATATCCTAGATAAATACAAATGGATTACAAACCGTTAAAGATAATATCATGAAGAAAATCCTATTTATTTTAGTGGTAGCATCTACTTTAACCCAAGTTGCATATTCGCAAAAGGCAGTCTTGGATATAACCTGTATGGAAACACTTATAGCTAATCATAAGGTGCAACATACTTCTTTCTCTAAAGTGAAAGAGAATGAAGCTCAAATAAGCCTTATACAAAAACAAATCAGTGAAAAAATGGTTCAGATTGAATTTTTCCAAAGCAAATTTTATAATAGCCTAAAATCTGTAGAAGCCATCATAAAAACAGGAAAAGATATTATCTACTGCACTGATATTGCAGCAGATATTGGTAAATATCAAAAACAAATGGTTGAACTTGCTGTAGGTGACCCGGCTTTATTATTGGTGTCAGCAAAAACAGAGCTAGAATTAGTAAATCGCACTGCGGATTTGACACAATACATTTATCAGGTCGCTATTGTCGGGACAGATGTAAACCTTATGGATAATAAGCAAAGAATAGACTTGCTTAAGTATGTTATTAATGAACTAAGAAACATGAGAGGTATAGCATACGCTGTATGCCGACAGATGAAAACAGCAAAAAGAAATGGAGTATTACAAACATTAGCTCCGGGGGTATTTAAATACAAAGATAATCGTTCAAAATTAGTTGATGATTTATTACAGAATTATAAAGTAAAACCTAAAAGATAATATGAAAAGAGTGCTTTTATTTTTTTCCCTAATGTTGATTATTGGTACTTCTAATACCTATTCCCAAATGCCTGTAAAGGATAAAGGGAAATGGAGCGTGCTTAATAATATGGAATTTATGGATAGAGTACGACTACAACCAGAATGGTATCATTACTGGATATGGTATAAAAAGGTTTTGGGTATTAAAATTCCTTTGCCGGGCTTAGGGTTACACGACAAATACGGGAAGGAAGATAGACGTAATTTCCAGTCACAAGAAATTCCCATGATGGCAGCCGTAGAGTACAATAAATCAGAAACAGAAAAAGAAGGGTATAATGTTGATACCATATATAGACAGGAACTCTTCAAATTTGGAGATAAAGAAATTGATTATCAATATACTTTAACTAAAAATCGTAGAAATGATATTCTTAATGATATAAATAAAAAACTTGTCGAATATTCTTCTAATGGCGGTAATAAAGAACA
>NZ_JAHQUN010000099.1:0-5318 GCF_019052485.1 Bacteroides sp. MSK.20.82 | reverse complement strand
AATATTTCATCTTTATTTTCGATTTTTGAAGTGTCAACTTATTCAGTACACTACATATTGATATCTAGCTGTATAGAGTACTATCGGTAATGCTATAGAGTTTATGTTCATGTCTTAACTGATTTGAATCATTTCAGTATAATTTTGATTCAACTACTGATTCACATTTTTAATTTTAAAATATGCAACAGGGTTATTTGTAGTTTAAGAAATAATTCATATCTTTACAAGACAGCATAATACTTTTGAAACTGAAAAAATAATTATTGCACATATTGATACTATCTGTGTTTTCAAGGGTTCAACGGAAAAATGGGAAAAGAATTTTTTATCCCCTCGTTTAACTTACTTGTTTGTTTTTTATTCATATAAGCAAAACTATAATAATGAAACATTTATCATATGTGTTAACACTAGTGCTAATATTTTTTGTAGCTTGTAGACGGCAACAATCAGTGTCTACTCCGTTAAATGCTGCAGAGCGAATACTCAAAGACAATCCGGATAGTGCTTTTCGTATTATACAAAGTATTCCTTATCCTGATAAACTGGATAAGGAAGATTTAGTGCGTTGGTGCTTGATAGCTGGTAAAGCTGCTGACAAATTGAATACGTCTCTTCCTCCTTCTTACTATTTCGATCATGCATATTCTTGGCTGATTAAATATGGAATAACTAAAGATCAAGTAGATATAGGGTTGTTTTGGGGGCGCTCTCTAGTGGCTGATGGGGAATATGATAAGGCAATGAGCATTTATGCAGAAGTATTGGCAATCGCAAAAGAGAAAGAACTATATAATGAAGCAGGCTATATATGTACGTATATAGCTGATCTATATGATTTTAGGGATATGCAAAAGGAGGCCAGACATCAATATGAAGAAGCTCAAGGACTGTTTAAGAAAGCGGGAAATATCAAAAGTCATGTATTTGCTTTACAAAATATAGCTCGTGAATGGGCCTTTTTCGATTCTCTGGAATGTGCTTTAAAATATATGGGAATAGCGGATTCTATTGCCCAGCAGTTGAATGATAATGAGGTTAGCTCTTCTCTAGATAATGCTTTTGGTAACATTTATTTGGCAATGAACCAATACTCTAAAGCAGAATATCATTTCCTTAAATCAACATCTTTGGATAAAGAAAATGAATTGTATAATACAAACTGTCTGATCAAGCTATATCTGCAAGTAGGTGATATTTTAAAAGCTCGTGAGCTTTTGTATACACTACCTTTAGATAGCTCTGAATATGAATATGGTATAGAGCGGGCTTTTTATCGGGTAACTAAAGCGGAAGGTAGCTATAAAGAAGCACTTAAACATTTAGAAACATGTGAATCCATTAGTGACTCTATTACTATACTACAGAATAATACAAAAATACTGGAAGTAGAAAAGAAATTTAATAATTTGAGGCTTAAAGAAAAGAATCATCAATTGGAACTCACTCAGCAAAAGTATATGATTATAATTTGTATATGTTTGATTTTTGGTATAGCTATCACATTACTCTATTTGCTGTACAGGCAAAAAACCAAAAATGAAATGAATAAGCAAGCCCTTGAGTTGAATAATATAAAACTAGAGTTGGCTAATGCCTTTATAGAGTTGGATAAAAAGAAAAATCAATTAGTGGTTTCGCAAAAAGAGAATGAAAGTAGTCAAAGTCGATTAGAAAATGAAATTAAAAACTTAACCTCTAATTATAAGAAATTGCAGCGAAGAAGAATTGTTACGTCAATAATTTTTAGAAAATTAGTGAATATCGCTGAACGTAGTACGAATTGCAATGAACCATTACTAACGGAGCAATTATGGTTCTCTATTGTTTCTGAAATAACAGAAACTTATCCGAATTTAAAAATGTATTTATTAGAACGATACCCAAATTTATCAAGTCAGGAATGGGAATATTGTTGTTTATGCATGTTTAATTTTGATTCGAAAACCGAAGCTAGATTGCTTGGTATTAATCCTAGTTCAGTTTCTACAAAGCGATTAAGATTCAGACAAAAATTGGGAATCTCTGCTTTATAGGAAGAAGCTAACTTGTGTGAGTACCTGATTAACGAGCTTTTAAAATAATCCTATTTAAGTAGTTCTTTTCTGAATAAGGCAATGCATGCTGCTATATTGATAGTGGCATGCACTTTTTTTATTTTAATGCTCTGAAAGTCCCCTTGAAATAGTGAATGTATACTATATGTCTATGTTGTTTTTATAAGTTGTTGATAATCAAGTTCTGCCTGTCTATTTTGATATTGTTTTGAATATAACAAACGAATCATCTATCCCCTATATTTGCAAAAAACAAAATTAATAAATATGAAAAAGTTTGAGCTTGTATTATTAGTGATGTTATTAATACATAGTTTTTCAGTTATGATTGAAGCTAAACAGCATGTTAAAACTAAAAGTGATTGGGTTATACAAAGAACTCCTGTTGACCCCGAATGGCTTAAAGTGTATGTGGATGATGAAAGCAAAAGACTTTGTCTTAATTTTAAAGACAGTTTTGCTCCTATAACTGTTGAAGTAAAAGATATCGAAAAACAAATCGTATTTCAATCTATAATATTCCCTGTTGCGGCAGGAGAGTATACTCTTTATTTAGGTGATCTATCATTAGGTCAATATGAGTTGTATATGTACAATGCGAGTGTTAAGGTTGTAGGAAACTTTACTCTTTAAGGATTGATATATAGATATTTCAGAAGAATAGTATTATCAATGCAATAATTATTTAAATCTAAAGTTATGAGAGCAAACACAATGTCTAATTTAAGGATAAGACTACCTACATTTAGGTGAGATACTAATCTTTATCAAGTAATTTTTTGACACTTAATGTTTAATTTGAATAGTCATGAGAAAGTTATTTATGTTATTTTCTTTTTCTATGATGATTCTCTGTGGATGTACGGACGAATCGGAGGAAGTAAATACGAACAATGAAACTACTACTGGTATAACTACTAGGGCGGTTGGTGTGGTTGTATGGGAAGCTCAACCTGGCACTGTAGATATTCCTTTTGGACAAGCTGTAACCATAGGATTGGATGGCTCAGTAACAAAATGATGTCTAAGGGATATGTGCCTTTATTTATATCGAAAGGTTATTAATTAAAACTTGTAATATTATGAAATCATTATTTTTTAAAAGTATACTCTTAGTGGTATTCTTGGCTGTTGCAGTTCTTGCAAATGCACAAATTAAGTATTATTCGAATGGTAAATTAACTATTGGCAATACCGAACCTTATTCATTTTATCATACGACGTTTAGTGGAAACGGAATATATATGAAATGTAATGCTAGTAACTTCTTTCAAATTGATTGTAGCCCGGCTGCAACTCGATTGGCTAGTCATTATGATCAAGTTGTTTTCTATAATACAGCATCCGGAGTATATAATAGTATTCAGGTGAAAAATGTATATAACTATTCTGATGCTAGAGCAAAAATTAATATTAATCCATTAGGTTATGGTTTAAATGTTCTGTCTAAACTGAATGCTGTAAGTTATGATTTCAAAGATAAGAATGAACCGGCAGCTGCTGCTTTTCGAGTAGGTGGAGATGGTAAAGAAATTGGGTTGTTGGCTCAGGAAGTTGAGAAAGTTCTTCCGAATATAGTATTGACTGACCCGGATGGGAATAAACTAATTAATTATACAGCAATTATTCCTATAATGATTCAATCAATCAAGGAATTAAAAGCAGAAGTTGAGGCTTTGAAAGCAAATAAATAGATCGACTATGCAGCAAAGACATATAGATAGATATTCCTATTTTAATGAACTTGCAATAACTTCTCGAGACTTTTATATTGATTATCTCGAGAAGTTTGTTGCTATAAAAAGAGGTATGAATATATTGGAGATAGGGTGTGGGGAAGGAGGAAATTTGTTACCATTTGCCGAAAAAGAATGCAATGTAACAGGAATAGATCGTTCCGAAGAACGAATCTCTCAGGCAATTAGTTATTTTAAACTTTTAGGTTTTAATGGGCGGTTTATTTATTCTGATTTTTTTGATTTTAGTTCTGAAGAGGATATGAATAAATATGATATAATTTTGATACATGACGTTATAGAACATATAGATAAATGTCGGAAAGTTGAATTTATACTTCATGCTAAAGAGTTTCTGTCTGAAACAGGTATAATCTTTTGGGGATTTCCTGCTTGGCAAATGCCGTTTGGTGGACATCAACAAATATGCCGTAATGGATTTTGTTCTAAAATGCCATTTATTCATCTTTTACCTTTATCTGTGTACAATAAAATTCTATTTATTTTTGGTGAAAATGATTCATGTATTAAAGAATTGTTGAATATAAAAGCTGCGGGGCTGTCTATAGAGCATTTTGAAAGCATAATAAAAGAAAGTAATGGCAGAATTGTAGACCGAATTTTGTGGTTTATTAATCCCCATTATAAGCAAAAGTTTAAATTAAAACCGCGCAAACTTATGCCAATACTTAGTTCTATTCGATATATTCGAAATTATTTTTCTACTTCCTGTTTCTACATAACTAAATGATTGTATCTTATAAAGAATTGGGGTTTCATATGTCCAGAGGGCGAACGAAGCCCTATTTTGTTTTAAGACATGCAACAAGCTGTGTGACTACTCATGACAGCTACTTTCAACTTCCAGAGCTCCCCTCTACTGTATCTATCCTGTGTTTTATATAACAGACTATTTCATGAATCTGATATTTCCTCTTCATTTCCCTGATGTATACGCCCGCGCTCACTCACCTAACGCGCGTGTGAATATAATAATGTGCATGCCTTTCCTCTATTCCTCCTGTATCCGAGAAAAATATGTTCTATAACATCCTTATGATTCAACACTTTAGCGAGTCTTTTCAAAAATAATTCAAAAAAAGAGTGATTTAAGTTTGGAGTATATTTGAAAAGGGGCTACTTTTGCACCCGCTTTCCAAGAGAAGAAAGCCTTGATAAATTGACTTAGTGTAAAAGCAAGGGTCTGCTTAACCATAAGAACAAAAAAACTTCCGATAAAGTTTGGAAGATAATGCTTAAAGTTCTTATCTTTGCAGTCCGATTCGCAAAGAAAAGGCGTTTTGTTTTTCTTCTTTACCTTCTTTCCCTTTCGCTAAGAGAGCCTGAGAAACGATAGAAAAAGAAAAACGAAAAAAAAACTTCCGAAAACATTTGGTAGTTAAAATAAAACCTCTTACCTTTGCACCCGCTTTTAAAACGAAAGCAAGATGTTCTTTGAAATATTGATAAACAATACAAGTAGTACAAGAAAAAAATAGAACCGTCAATACTTGTCTTATAT
>NZ_JAHQUN010000098.1:0-5421 GCF_019052485.1 Bacteroides sp. MSK.20.82 | reverse complement strand
TTTTGGAAAACATGCAAACAAAAATGATATTTTTTCTGATAAACTACTAAAAAAAGGAAACACACTGAACAAAACTGCGGATTTTTTGAGAAGAACACGGCCTGGTCTTTAATTTTTGCAAAAGATTTCCCTCCCCTCTGCCATCGTCTAAGAGCAGGGGTTAAAAATATTCTTTACTTATTTAATGAATGTAGCTCGCAGACGCCTCTGTCGGGGTGGAAAAGTATGCTTTCCCGTTACCTACAAAGTAACGGAATACTAAATAATAAGAACAGTATTAGAAAGGGATTCAAAATGCGAGATTATTTACTTTTTTATTTTTTTAAATTTATAAATTTAAAGTTTTTCAATTATGAACAAAAAGTTTTTAAGTGTGATCCTGTTTGGAGCCTTGATGACGGTTTCTACGGGCACTTTTGTCTCTTGTAAGGATTATGATGATGACATTAATAATCTACAGGAGCAAATTGATGGTCAGAAGAATGATCTGAACAGCAAAATTACTGCTGTAGAAAGCTCAATCAGCAGTTTGCAGACTGCTCAGAGTAGCTTGCAGAGCGAGATTGCTGCTGCTAAGGATGAGGCTTCAAAAGCTGCACTTGCCGCACAAGAAGCTGCAATTGCAACAGCAAAAGCTGAATTGGAAAAGGTAAAAGCAGAATTGCAAGCGGCCGATAAGGCTGATATGGCAACAGTAGACGGGAAGCTGGCTGAAATATCCGGTCGTATCCAAACACTGGAACAATTCAAAACTACCACTGAAACAACTTTGGCAGCTTTAAGCGCAGCAGATACTAACTTGCAAAAAAGCATCACTACTCTGCAAGCTGATGTTCTTGCAAATGCAGAACAAATTGGTAGGAATAAAGCTGCCATCGAAGCTCAAATCGCAGCTTTGGAAGCATACAAGGGAACAAATGATGATGCCATTGCAGGTTTGAAGGCTGACTTGGAAAAGTTGCAGGCTGGTGAACTGACAGAAGCAATGGTTGCAAAAATTGCAGCACAAGTAACTGAAGTCGTAGGTGCTAAATTGGAATTGATTTCTGCTGCATTCAGTAAAGCAGTCACTCATGTAGAGTTGTGCGACTACACCTTTGGTGGTGGAAACGAGGACCATATTATAGCAGGTGCATCTTCAAGAATGGATTTGCGTACTACTCTGGCTGTAGAAGACCGCGTGTTCGGTAAGGGTAGCACTGATGAAGTAGAAGCTAAAGCTTACACCATTGCTAACCAAAAGGAGTTTAAGAAAGGCGAAAGAGCATTCTTGACTGATTCTGTATTGATCCGTGTATCTCCGACCAATGCAACCTTAACCGAAGGACAGATTTCATTCGTAAATTCGGCTCTTGGCAATTTGGACAAACTTGTTACTGTAGAGAAAGTAGAACAATTCAAAGGGACAGTTACACGTGGTATCTCTGCTAATGGATTGTGGAAAGTTGTCTTCAAACTGAACAAGGAAAACTATACCGAAGAAAACTACCTGAAAGCAGCTAAGTTTGACTATAAGAACGGTACTGCTGAAGACAGACTTGTAAAGGAATTGAAGAACATCAGATATGCAGTAGCCGTTACTGACAAACCGGGTGATGTAGAACGTAATGTAACCAGTGGATATGATTTGTTCTTAGGCTCTGATTACGAACCTCAATATCAATTGACCTTCAAGGTTAATGATAAGAATGTCAGTGCTCTCCGTAACCGTTTCCAACAAGCAGAAGATCAAACATATGTTGCTGACGCCAACAAAAAATTGCTTTACGACTACAAATGGAACGTTGACAATGGTGAGCGTGTAGAAAAGGATGGTTCTTATGAGTCTATTATTGATGCTACCTACAGTTCTGGTACGTGGAGAGATCAAGATCTTTGGTGGAACGGTGACAATCGTAACACTAAGTCTTTCTTCTCTACAAAAGTAGGTGAAAAATTTACAGTAGAATTGGATGGGTATGATGACGACCAGATCAGTGGTATCTACGGTTTCTATGTAGTACTTGATGAGCAGCGTGCTGTAGAAAGTGCTCCATCTGAAATCAGAGCATGGAACTCTTATGAATCAGATATCAAGGGCTTGAATACTATTACTACTAACAGTAAGATTGAGATGTCTATCGATACAGAAAAAGCAGATGGTGACATCATCGGTTTCCGTGTGTATGCTGTAAATCATGACGGTTCATTGGTTGACCCGGATGGTAAAGCATTCTATGTAGCAGTAGGTGACATTGATGCAATGACTACTACGTTGAAGGCTGATTATATTCCTGTATGGGATGCTACGGCTGGCGACTACAAACGCGTCGTTGAGTTCGCTTTGGATGAGGAAATTCAGCAAATGCTTGTAGATAAATATAATGAGGGTTATAGTTACTCTAGCTTGGTGGTTGATAAAGATAATAACCCGACTGCAACTACCGCATTCATTCGTCGTTTCAATTTTGACAATGACAAGGTGATGAATATAACATTAAGTAATTCTTTATCTCAATACAAGGATAATGGTACTTACAAGATGTACTTTAACATCCTCAACAAGAAGAAGGTAGTTGTCAAGAAAGTTGCCATCGAAATCACCAAGAAGCTGCCTGAATTCCCAGCTGCATTCTCTGCTAAAGCTAACCAATTTGATGCTGAAGGTGCAAAAGTTGTTGAAGTAACAGATGCTACTTGGAACTCTAACCCAGTTCACAATTTAGGTACAGCATTCAATGGCATCTCTGATCCTGACAATAGTATCATTGACCACAACTACACATTTACTTGTTCGGAAAAGAAGATTGTATTCAACTCAACTCTGAATGATAACAGATATGGATTCAAACTTGATGTAAATGATAAGGATGCAGCAGCAGATCTCTTTGCTGATAAGTCTGCAGGAAAGATCTACGACATCAACGTATCTTATATTTATAATAATGTATCTTCCGAGTCAGTTGACAATTCTTATACTGTAAAAGCTCCGGCAGCTAAGAATTTCAAATTGAGATTAGTATGTGGTGAAGGATTTACTTCTGAATGGAAAAACTTCGATGATAAGAAGAATCCAATTAAACAGGTATTGAAATATACGGATCGAGAAACGAAAGTTAAGCTTGCTGACATCTTGAAGTTTAAGAAAGGTGGTGTAGATTATACATCCACATTCTCTGCTGACAACATCAAAGAATGCCACTTAGCTTCTAACAGTGTAGACGATGAATACTTCACAGTAACATTTGATGCTGTAAATCAGGAATTTGTATTCACATCAAAACAGAGCGCTAACCCGCCGACTAGTGATGTAACTGCAACTCTGAAGTTTACTATGGTAGATAGCTTTGGACATGAAAATGCAGAAGAATATCCGTATTTCACTATTAAAGAAAAATAAGAGAAAACAGTTGAATGGTGGTATTTGTGAAAGTAGGCCATTCCTTTATAATCTTAACAGATCCCTTATATTTCCCTTAGTTACTACTTTTATGTAACATTCCCCACTAATTAAGGAGATGGTTAAGAATACAGAAGTCTGGACTTGTGAAAGTATAGCTTCTTATAATAATGAAGGACGTTCCATTGTATTCCCATGGAACGTCCTTTTTAATTTTTGAAATAATAGCGAATATGATGAATAAAAATATAATTCTATTGGTATTCCTCTTTATAAGTTCTTCCACTCTCTTTGCTCAACAAACTGGTAGTACGAATGAACGATCTCGTGTGAAAGAGGAAGGAAAAACTGTATTCAACCCGCATTGGTTTTTGTCAGTGCAGGGTGGGGCTGCTTATACCTTGGGTGAGGCTGATTTTGGAGACTTGCTCTCACCATCAGTTGCAGTAGCTCTTGGTTATAAGTTTACTCCTTTGTTTGGTCTCCGTGCTGCAGCGAGTGGCTGGCAGGCTAAAGGAAGCTGGGTAAATCCGACCACCACTTACTCATATAAGTATTTGCAAGGTAGTATAGATGCCATGCTCGATCTGAGTAATTTGTGTTGTGGCTTTCATCCCAAACGATTTTTCAATGCTTATCTTTTTCTTGGAGTAGGCTTGAATGGTGCTTTTGATAATGACGAAGCTGTAGACTTGGATGCAAATGGCTATAAACTGCATCACCTGTGGACAGGTAAGAAACTTTTTGTTGCGGGCCGTGGAGGTCTAGGCGCAGACTTCCGGCTGAATAATCATATAGCCATTAACCTGGAAGTAAATGCCAATATGCTATCTGATAAGTTCAACTCCAAACAAGGTCGTAATGCTGACTGGCAGTTCAATGCTTTGGCTGGTCTTGCCTTTACATTTGGAAAGAGCTCTAAAAAGACAGCTCCGGTTTATTATGAGCAGGAACAACCGACTGTAACAACCGTAGTGGAGCAACCTGCTTCAGCGCCCATAGTGGAACAGCCGCAGCCTAAAGAAGAAAAGATCGCTAAAGAACCTTTGAAACAAAACGTCTTCTTTGCGTTGAACTCGGCACGTATTCAGACAGATCAACAATCTAAGATTGCTGCTCTAGTCGAATATATGGAGAAGAATCCCGCTGCCAAAGTGAATGTGACAGGTTATGCAGACAAGGAAACCGGTAATCCGGTAATTAATCTGAAACTGTCCGAAGCTCGTGCAAAGAATGTTGCCGAAGCATTGAAGGCAAAAGGTATTTCATCTGATCGGATTGCAATTGATTTTAAAGGCGATACAGTACAACCTTATTCCACTCCAAAGGAAAATCGTGTCAGTATCTGTATTGCAGAATAATATTTCCCCGTTCTTATGTGAGATGCAGTTTTTCCCTGTTAGCCTCTTCATAAGAGGAAATCTCACAGTAAGAATATATGGAAGCTGATGCTTGTGAAAGTGTGGACTTCTATATTCCCTTTTTCACTTGAATGTGAATAAATAGTTGAAAGTGTGGCAAATGAAAGTCCTGTGCTTGTGAAAGTATACCTTTTAATATTTGCCACCAAGAGGATGCCTCCTTTATTCCCCACAGGCATCCTCTTTTTTATTCATTCCTTTGGATCTTCAAAAGCTATCTTTATGATTGCTAAAGCATAGCTTTAAGTGGCCATGCGGGAGATGTTACGAACATTCTTTATGATATACAGAACAATAATATCGTTATATTTGTATGTCATTATTTCGGGCAATGGAAAGCGAAAGGCTCTGTTTCAAGAGGAATTTTGGGAAAAGGGAATAACTTCTTGGGAACCACCTTTTAAAGTATTATTTAAATCAATAGACGATGGGGAATTTAATTTCATTTATGAAGGGAGTAGCCGATGGGCTACGGGAAAGTGGGAATTATGGGACCGCCCATATTTACAGGAGTAGCTTGAATGCCTGGCTTGCATTCCATGGGAGTGATAATCTTCCTTTTCGGAGGATGCAGGATTTTCTTCTGGCTATAGATGCATATTCTGCTGCTTGTACGGATAA